>JAMOQN010000023.1 GCA_027063985.1 Desulfohalobiaceae bacterium | reverse complement strand
GGCCCCGGGCATCTCACAATAATCCTGTCAAAAAAATCTTTTCTGCAGCTATTTTTTTAATCCCTGCCTTTAGGAGCAACCATTTTTCCGCTTTTGAAAAGCAATAAATAAATTTAAGTCTTTTAGTTAGGGGTTAAATTGTTCAACCTTTTAAGTTTAAGGAACCTAAAACCTAGAACGTAGAACTTAGAACGTTGAACGTTGAACATAGAACCTTTATGAAACTCAACAACCTCACAACCCCAAATAGCAGGATATCGGGGGAAAGATAGTGTGAGTCATCAGTTAATAAAAAAACAAAATTCCTTATCCCCATTTACTTTGTCAGTGCCCTTTACATATGTCCTTTCAATATACCTCACTAAATTATTTTTCTCCATTATAAAGATAGTAGATGTCCTGGTTCCGTATTTTTGATCCTTTATGAAGATAGGTGATAAGAATCTCTCTAGTTTGATTCCGACCCCAGTGTTGGGAAGGGTTTTATCTGGAAATTTTGTATTATCTTTTAGGATGTTGAATAATTTTTCAATTGAAAGATTATTAGGAGAATTTTTTGTGGCTTGTATAAAGAGTTCTTTGAGTCTTACACATTTTGGCCATGGCTCATTTAAAATACCATTACTTAGAACATGGATACCTTTTGATAATGAGGCGGATATTAACTTTATGTTGTTGAAATAAAAGAGTTTTTTTGTTGTACCAAAGACAATATTGTATCCATTATATTTTGGGGCTGAATCTTTTAGATAAGATAGATATTCTTCAGGTAAGTGGTTTTTTATTAAAAAGTTTACTATTAGATCTCCTCGAGAACTTTTACTTTGGTCCTGTTTTGGCTCTCTAAAATTTGTGAGGAGCCCAATTCTGCCATTTTTTTTGTTGATCCCAAACCATGTGCCTCCTTGGTCAAGATCCTTGCCTGCGAGAATATCTGGATAATCTTCCCAAAAATGGGCCATTTTTGTAGGACGATTGTGATACTCATCCCTATTGGACAGGATTATTAAAGGGTAATTATCAAAGAAATTATAGGCAATTAAGGCAATACACATAATTTAAATTAACTTTTTACTCACTTGCTAAAGATAGTGAGAAGGGGCCTTGGCCCCCTTTTTTTAAATAGATATTCCAGCCCTAAAGCCATCATGGGTGGCATTAATTGCCAGGGCCACTTTATTTGCATCTCCAATTACTTTGTGTGGTATATTTGCATCTTCAAGTTCTTTTGCCAGGGAATTTTCTGATACAGAGCCAGCAGCAATGACAACAGAATCAGCAGGTAGGAGCTTTTCTTCTCCCTTCATGTCCACATAAACTCCATCTTTGGTTATCTTTAGCGCCTTGGTTTTTGTATAATATTTAACTCCAAAAATCTTCATATCCCTCATCATTGTCCAGCGAGTGGATTTTCCAATGTCTTTACCTATAGAGTCTAACATTTCAATTAATGTAACGTCTTTTGTGCCTTTAATGCAAAGCTCCCTCAAGTGTTCTGGGTCCTCTACTTGATTTATAAGTAAAAATTTTAGGTCTTCACCATCCAGGGTGCCCCTTTCAGCAAGATCAATGGCAGTTTCAACTCCAACAGCTCCTCCCCCAATTACCACAACCTTTTTTCCAACATATACTTTGCCTTCTAAAACATCCCATGCCTGATGCACGTGTGGTTGATCAATCCCTTCTATTGGTGGAGTAATTGGTTTTGCTCCAGTTGCTACAATTACAAAGTCTGGATCTTCTCTTTTTATATCTTCTAAGGTTGCCTGTTTTCCAAATTCCACTTCTACATCGCTATCTAATAATATATTTTCAAGGTTCTCTGCAAGTATTAAAAATTCTTCTCTACCCCTTGGAAGTCCAGCAATATTTAATTGTCCTCCCAGTCTATCTGATTTTTCCCACAGTTTTACTTTGTGGCCTTTCATAGAAGCACCTAATGCTGCCCATATCCCTCCTGGGCCGCCGCCAATTACTAGTACTTTCTTGGGTTGTTTTGTTTTTTCAATATCTCCATACTCTACTTCGTGTCCAGCCATTGGATTTGCCAGACATTCTATTGGTTTTAGCTGAAATACGTGGTCAAAACACCCCTGTCCACAGCTAACACAGTGGATTATTTCATCTTCTCTTCCTTGTTTGGCCTTGTTTGGCAGGTAAGGATCAGCTATTAAAGGACGAGCCAGTGCCACCATATCACACATATGGTCTATTATGAGCTCCCTGGCAATATCTAGGTCGTGGATCCTATGGGATGCAATCACAGGAACTGATACAGTCTCTTTAATTTCCCGTGCCAAATATGCAAATCCAGCCCTTGGAACCGACGGGGTAAGTTGAGGTACCCTGGCCTCATGCCAACCTACATTTACACAAAAGGCATCAACCCTTGCCTCTTGTTCTAATTTCTTGGCAAAGAGCTTCATATTTTCCCTGCCAATTCCACCTTCCATAAGGTCATTTCCATTTATCCTAACCAGCACAGGATAGTCACTACCCACTGATTCTCTAACGGATCTTAACACCTCAATCCCAAAACGCATTCTATTTTCTAAACTACCACCATATTCATCTTCCCTTTTGTTGGTTATTGGGGAGAGAAATGCACTTATTAAATAGCCTGTTCCAGCAAGTATTTCCACTGCATCAAACCCTGCATCTTTACACCTTTTAGCTGCTTTTCCAAAGTTTTTAATAATTTCTTTTATCTCTTCTTTTGTCAGTTCTCTAGGAGTCTCCTTAGTAAGTCTGCAGGGTACTGGAGAAGGGCCTACTGGCTGTTCTCCATTTAAGAAAAAGGAGTGGTTATATCTACCTGAATGGTTAAGCTGGATACATGCCCTTGCTCCGTTTTCCTTGATTTCTTGTGCAAGCTCCTTTAGTCCAGGTATAAATTCGTCCTTATGTGCACCGATATTCAGGGGCGTTCCAGACTTATCGTCAATTGTGGCATAACCAACACAGATCATTCCAGTACCACCTTTGGCCCGCTCCCTGTAGAAGGCCTTGATATTTTCAGTGACAAAAAAGTTATTTGCCATATTAAGATGCATTGCAGGCAAGTAAATCCTGTTTTTTATTTCCATAGAGTTTATTTTAATAGGTTGAAATAATGGGTCTTTCATGTAAAAGCCTCCTTATATAAATTTAGCTATGTCCACACCAACCTCTTTTGCACGTAGGGACATCCATTCATTTTCGTCCTTTGGTGGGAGAGCCCAATCATCTTCTTTTTTAATAAGTTCAATTGCATCTGATGGACAAGTTGATATGCATAGTCCACAACCAATACACCTGTCTTCTATAACTGAATATACACCGTCATTTTCAGAAATAGCATTTACTTGGCACCTCTCATCTTTGCATGTCCCACAGCCACTACACAATTCAGGGTCAATTTTGGCCCTATATCTTGAGTTAACTGCTTCATTTACCCCCATCTCATTTATAGCCCTGAGTACACCACAGCAACATCCGCAACAATTGCATATAAAGTAGGTATCATCTTGGGTATTGAATGTTAAATGAACCAGTGCAGATTCTTCAGCCATTTTTAGAATATTATATGCTTCTTCCTTGGTTATTGGACGTCCCCAATGATCGAATTGCTCGATCACTCCTGGGATCCTTGCAACAGCTAAACACACTTCTTGTGGTTTATCACATGGCTCTCCAATTAATGCCTTCTCCTTTTTGCAAATGCATTGGGCTACTCCAAATGATTTCCCCTTCTCAATAATTTCTGAAACCCTTTCAAAGGGCAGTGCTTCTTGTTGTGCCTTTAAATTTTCTTCTACTGGAAGTACCTGCATAAATCTTGGGGAAGTACCAAATATTTTTTTCCCAACATAAGGAAGATATTGTTCACAGAGTCTTGCAAATTCTTCATCCATCCTTTTTACTTGATATTCATAAATTCCAACCATCCAGGGCATCATCTTAAATAACTTAGTGCCTCCAAAATCAACGCCCATTATTTGTCCTTTTTTGCTCATCTCTGTTAGTTTTTTCTCGAGAAATTCCTTGTCCATTCCAGTGCGTTTGGCAATGTCATCCACTGTCTCAAATTTTAATTTTAATTTGCAAAAAAGTTCTGCCTCATCTGGTTCAAAGACCTTTTTTAAGATCTTGATTTCCAATCCATCTGGTGTTGGAGGAAATCCTTGAGGCATTGAGTCCAATACCTTTGCCAATTTTTTGTAAACGTCTTCCATGGCT
>JAMOQN010000022.1 GCA_027063985.1 Desulfohalobiaceae bacterium | reverse complement strand
TAGTGGTGGATTGGTGAAAATGACTTGACAATGGTTAAAGTATATTTATATATTTCCAAAAAGTGATATATAAATATACTAATAAAAAAGGAGGACTAGATGAACGAAAAAGAGATTTTGGAAAAGGCATTTGAATTTCACGGGCATATTTGTTGGGCATCTGCTGTTGGTGTGAGGGCAGGTCTTGCTGCGCTCAAGGCCCTGGGTGTTCAGAGAACAGGAACCTCTGGGGAACTACATTGTATTGTAGAAATCGGAGATAATCATGGGGCTCAATGTTTTGCAGACGGAGTCCAATATGCCACTGGATGTACCCTGGGTAAGGGAAATATTGAAAAAGCAGGATGGGGCAAGTTGGCTTTAACCCTAATAGACAAGCAAAACGAAAAAAGTGTCAGGGTCTCTTATAAGCCCACAAGACACAAATTAATTGCTGAATCCACCTTTATGAGAAAAAGGGCACAGGGTATTCCACCTACAAAGATACCAAAAGAAGAGGCCATGGAGATGGTAAAAATTATATGGGATGCACCTGAAGATGAGATATTGAAGATAGAGGAGGTCAAAGACCATCCATATGAGGATTTTGGCGAAGTAATGGGACTTGTTCCCTGTGATAGCTGCGGTGAACTTGTGGCCAGGCCATATTTAAGGGTAGTAGGTAATAAGCATATGTGTATTCCTTGCTCAGGATATGATGTGTAGGTTAGGTTACTATGATGATTTTAATTGCAAGTATCTGTGTCTTAGTATTATCCTTTATCTTTTCCATGTTGGGATTAGGTGGAGCCATGCTCTATATTCCAGTATTTCATTGGCTGGGATATGATTTTAAGAGCGTGGCCATACCTACTGGTCTTTTGTTAAATGGAGTAACCGCTTTATCAGCTGCTATATTTTACATTAGATCAAAGATGGTTGATATTAAAGGGGCCATACCCCTTATAATTTCGTCTTTTGTAGGAGCCCCAGTAGGGGCATATTTTACCAAATTTGTCCCTACAAAGCTCCTTATTTTGTTTTTTGTTATTGCCATGAGTTTTGCAGGCATCAGGATGCTTATATCCTCTACCCAGCCAGATAGAGAAAAATCCATGTCATATACAATAAAAATGGTCTTAATGGTTGTTGGAGGTTTTTTTGTTGGGTTTATTGCTGGGCTGTTAGGTGTTGGTGGTGGATTTCTTTTTGTCCCAATGATGCTTCTTATGGGATATAAAACAAAAGAGGCTGCAGCTACCAGCAGCTTTGTAGTGGTGTTTTCGTCCTTTTCAGGATTTGCAGGACACATAGCAGAAGGCCATTTTAACCTTCCATTTATGCTCTCAACTACTATAGCAGTGATAATTGGATCTCAAATTGGTGCCAAGGTCATGAAAGAGAAGATGAAGGCAAAGTGGATAAAACAGATGTTCGGTATAGTCCTCTTAGCAGTTGCAATAAAGTTATTTGTCAAAAACTATGCTTATTATTACGCTATATTCAAAAAAATTTGGCTTCACTTTATGTAGTGCTTTTTATCAAAAAATTGACAAATTTTTAATTAATTTCTTTTTAAGGCCCTTTCATAGCTCCGCAGGAAATCTTGGAATAACATTTTATTAACACATTGAGTTTTTTATGTTTTTTAATTCCTATATTTAGGATTGATTTTTTAAACAAAATAATAGAAAATGATTAATTAAAGATGTAATTAGGTATTCGAGGAGTTATTATGCCTTATAGCACAACTATAATAAGATTGTTGGATAGAGTTGAGCCTCCCATAAAAGAAGTACTTTTAGCGATTTTAGAAGAGATAGAGCGTCAGAGGAAGCAGTGGGAAGAGAGTGTTACAAAGACAGAATTTAATGAACTAAAGGAAATAGTTGCAGGGCTTGCTAAAAAGGTAGATGAGCTTGCTGAGGCTCAGGAGAAAACAGAGCAAACGATAAAAGAATTAGTGGAAGCTCAAAAGAGGACTGAGCAGAGAGTAAATGAACTTGCTGAAGCCCAAAAGAAGACTGAACAGAGAGTGGATAAATTAGAAGTAGCTGTTCAGGAATTAATTAAAGCTCAAAAGAGGACTGAGCAGAGGGTAAATGAACTTGCTGAAGCCCAAAAGAAGACTGAACAGAGGGTAGAGGAACTTGCTGAAGCTCAAAAGAAGACTGAAGAGGAGATTAGCAGATTAGTAAAACGTATGGATGTTTTCGAAGAGCGTCTTGAAGGAATTTCAAATTCTGTGGGCTATTCTTTAGAAAACCGCACGTACAAGGCCTTACCAGAAATTTTATCTCAGAGATATGGAATAAAAGTAACAGGACGTCTTGTAAGAAGATATTTCCCAATAGGAAACAAGAATATTCAAATAAACATATATGGTTA
>JAMOQN010000021.1 GCA_027063985.1 Desulfohalobiaceae bacterium | reverse complement strand
AGTTTTATTCCAATTGATGCAATAGTTGATAAAAAATTAGGGCTAGCCATACCAACAAGTGGTATAATTCCAATAAAGGGTAATTCCAAAGGGGTTTATTTAGTCAAAAATAACAAATTGGAATTAGTAAAAGTTGATATTTTGTTATCCTCACCTGAATATACGATTATTAGAGGCAGGGTAAAAGAGGGAGATTTAGTGGTTATAGGAGATTATTTAAAATGGACACAACTATCTCCTAAAATGGAGGTTAGAGCAGTTCTATGAAACCACATGAATTTGCAATAAAACATCCCTGGGCTGTATTGGTTGTATCTATGCTAATTTCCATTATGGGAATTAGGGCGTTTTTTACAATGCCTACAGAGTATTTCCCTGATACCCATAGACCCCAGGTTGCAGTTATTACAGTTGAGCCTGGTGCTTCTTCTGAGGATATTAGCCACAGGATAACTCAGATACTGGAAAAGGAATTATATTCCATAGACAAGGTGAGGAAAATAACTTCCTCATCCCGTGATGAAGTATCGGCTATTAGCATTGAATTTGAATATTCAAAGCCAGTTGCACAGGCAGTGGTGGATGTTACCAATGCCATTTCCAGGGTCAGGGCAGACCTTCCAAAAGACATTTTAGAGCCTAGAATTTATAAAATAACAGATGCCACGAGGCCAGTTTTGACCCTGGCCCTTAGCCCTAAAAAAGGGAGCAATCTGGACTTAACACACATTAGGCTGCTTGCTGAAAACCAGATCAAGGATTATTTGTTAAATATAGATGGTGTATCTGATATTGATGTCTTTGGTGCCCATAAACCAGAAGTATGGGTAGTCTTAAATAAAGATAAATTAGATGGATTTAAACTAACATATTTAGATGTTTTATCTGCAATAAAAAAACAAAATATCGCCCATCCAGCAGGCCCTATATATACAAAAGACAGCGAAATTTTAATAAAGACAGAAGGCGAATTTAGTAATTTAGATGATCTGAGAAGTTTGGTAATTTCAAGAAAAGACAAAACAGATATCCTTTTAAAGGATGTGGCAGATGTCAAGTTTTTTTACAAAGATCCATCCAGCCTATACCATGGTAATTTTCATCCAGCCATAGCAATAAATGTACTCAGGCCCGATAAAGGCAGTGTCATATATGCAATAAAAAATGTAAAAAAACATCTTCCTGAAATGGAAAAAAAATGGCCCCAGATAAAATTTGAAATAACAGATGATCAAGAGCCTTTAATTGATAGAAATACATCAGGTATGAGGTCATCTTTATACATGGCCATAATTTTGACTGTAATTATTATATTTTTATTTTTAGCAGATATTAGGTCATCGGCTATTTCCTTAATTAGTATTCCTTTGTCTTTTTTATTTGGTGTTACCCTCCTTAGTTTTACTAAATATACAATTAACATTGTAACCTTATCTGGTCTTATTATTGCTACTGGAATGGTAGTGGATGCAACAGTAGTAGTTGTTGAAAATATAAATAGATATAGGAGGGATTATAAAGGTGACCCTCGTAGTTTAGTCACTGATGCAGTATCAGAAATTTTGCTTTCAATTATTGCCGGGATGTTGACCACAGTGGTGATGATAATTCCTATCATGTTTTCAGGTGGATATGTTGAGAAGGTGCTCAGGCAATTTACCCTTGTTCTTTCCCTGTCACTGGTTGGATCACTTTTGGCAGCAATTTTTGTAGTACCGCCACTGGCATTAAAATTTGGCTCATCTTCAGGAGGTAAAAAAAATTTCTTGGAGGGATCTGTTCTGTGGTTTGGAAAAATTGTTGATAAAATAGCTGATGGATATGTTGCACTTTTAAAGATGTGTCTAAATCATAGGTTTATAACTATGGCTGTTGTGATAATATTTTTTATTGCTACTATGAAAATTACCTTGCCAATAATAGGACGTGAGCTCATGCCTCCAATGGATACAGGTATTATGAAGATATTTTTTGAAATATCTCCAAGGGCAAAGATATCTCAGATGGAGAAGGTGCTATCAAAAGTGGAAGCAGTGATAAAAAGGCAAAAAGGAGTAATAAGTGTATCTTCAGTTGTGGGTTCTGAGCCAGGGGAGATTTCATTTGGAGCTGGCGGACAGACAAAACAACAGGCAATGATAACAGTAAATTTAGTAACAAGGGATAAGAGAAAGAAGACCATTTGGGAAATTGAGGATGAAATTAGAAGAGAGATTTCCAATATACCTGGAATTAAGACATATCAGGTATATGAGTTCGGGGCAACGCCAATGGCAACTTCCAGGGCCCCAATTGATCTGGTTATATATGGCGATTCTCCAGAGATGTTATCACGCATAGCAGATGAAATAAAAACACGCATGGATGGGGTTATTGGTCTTTATGATTTCCATAAAAGCTGGTGGCTGGATAAACCAGAATTTAGGGTGCATGTGAAACAAAGGATAGCGAGGTATTATGGAATTACTCCAGAGGATGTAGCTCAGCAGCTAAATTTACAAATAGGTGGTTTAATTCCATCCAGATTTAGATTAAAGGATTTTCTGGATGTCCCAATTCGGGTATCATTAGAGGATTCATCTATAAAAAACAAAGAAGATCTCTTAAATTTAACCATATTCACCCCCAGGGGAAAGATTCCTTTGAGGGCTATTGCTGATGTAACATTGAAAAATGTTCAAACTGTTATTACCAGAGAGAATCTACAAAATACCATAGACTTAACAGGCTACAATAGAATTTACCGACTGACACAGGTTATGGACCAGATAAAAAAGAAACTAAAAGGGATTCAACTCCCAGAAGGATATGGGATAAAATTATCAGGAACAGTAGCAGACATGAAGGATTCAATGCCGCGGGTGATGAAGGCTGTAGTGCTTGGATTTGCCTTACTTATTGTGCTTTTGGCAGGCACTTTTGAATCTTTTGTCCTCCCCTTGCCAATCCTTATAGCAATCCCCTTAGCAGTAATGGGCTCTTTATGGGGACTTTTGATTTACAACAAACCCATGTGCATGCCTGCAATGATGGGAATGTTGCTCCTTGCTGGAATTGTAATTAATAACTCAATATTTTTAATAGATTTTATTAAACAGGCCCGCAGAAAAGGTATGGAGAGAGATGAGGCATTGATAAACTCAGTAAGACTAAGACTTAGACCTGTTTTAATGACTACAATTTCCACCTTTGTGGGAATGCTTCCAATAATCTATGAAACAGCAATTGGTCTGGAAAGGATGTCCCCACTTGGCACAGCTGCTGGTTTTGGCCTCCTTGTGGGGACAATAATGACAATGGTTATAACTCCAGTGACATATTCTTTGTTAGATGATTTTGGTAGGTTTTTTAAAGCAATCCATTAAATCCAATAGATGATTTTATTGATAATAATACAATTTTTCCCTCAAGTATAACTATAGAAACTTTTGTATTATTTTTACCTGCTTTAAATTAAAAGTTATTGACACAATACACTAATCATGGGCATGAAAAATTTGTGGTTATTGCCCTGCTTCCTCATTATCTTTTGGAACAGTTACCTTTGTTACAGCAGGATCACTTTTTAATTTATCTTTGTCTATTGCTATAATGTTATAGGTATAAACATTTTCACCTGTTATTTCATAGTCTTCGTATTTTGTTTGTGTAGGCGGGAGTGTGGCAAGCTTTTTACAATTTCCATTCTTATTACAACGATAGATTATATAACTGTGTATGTCATGTTCTGGATTACTAAGCCAAGTTAAAATAACTTTATTAGTTTCTAGAATTGCTTTAAATTCCTTAACTGAGGTTGGTCTTGGTTTGGTGGTTGCTTTGACAACTTTGGAAATAGGACCTTCTTTATTATAAAGATTAAAACTAGCAATTGCGTAGTAATATGTTTTGCCGTCTTGAAGTGGTTCCAATAAGCTACCTTTATCTATATAAGAATCTTTTGTATGCCCTTTTAATTTTGTTATTTCAGTCATTTGGTTAGGAGTGGTGCCCCGATAAATTATATATCCTCCAACATCTTTATCATTAATAGGATTCCATCTCAATAAAACTGATTTTACCATTCCACTGATTGCGATTATGTTTGTGGGTGGTAAGGGTAAGTCTTTAGTTTTTCCTCTTACTATGTTAGACGGTCCAGTTTCACCTTTGGTGTCATATGCAGTTAAATAATATTCATAGGTAAGGCCATCTTCAAGATTATTTTTATCAGAATAGGTACAGATAGAATTGTTTGGAATGCTAGCTATTTTATGCCACTTTTCATCTTGAATTCTACGATAGAGGTAATAACCTTGTACGTTATCTATTTTCTGCCACTTTAGATCTATTCTGCGTAAAAGATTATCCTTCTCTAAAGCAAGCACAGGTGGGGGTATGGTTGTTATTTTTATTGGAGTTGAACATGGACTTTCTTTTTGTGGGGTTACACTAGTTAAACAATATTCATAAGTTGTATTATCCTGAAGTCCTGTATCTTCAGCATAAAGACTCAATTCTGATGGAGAATTAAATTCAGCAGGTATTTCTTGAACTTTTATCCAATTTTCTTTTTTGCGATAAAGAATATATTTTTTAACTTCAAAACCTTCTTGAACATTAAGTAAAGATGGAATAAATTTTAAATAGATTCGTTTAACAAACCCCTTTGCTTCCAGAATTATAGGAGGATGAGGAATCTTCTCACCACAATTTTGCACCTCTACTATTGGTTTTAATTTCACAATTTGACCATTATAAAGCAAGGCTGCTACCATATAATAAACATGTCCCTTTAAAATTTGGTGGTCTTCAAAGATGTTTTTGTTAGTCTTTCCTACAAATTGCCATGGACCATTTTTACATTCTGCACGGTAAATATTAAATTGGGAAATTGGATCCTCTGGATCAAAATCCCACGTCAATATAATATAATCTTTTTTACAAGTTGCTTTTAAGTTTTTAATCTCTATTTTTAATTCTTGGTTTTGAATATGTACTCCATGCTGATTGTCTTTGACACCTGATTGGTCAGCAGAAAGCAGTTGTTCTATGCTTTTTGCTAATTGTGATATTTTATTGAAAATATCCTCCCTTCCTGTAAAACTTAATGTCCATATTTTTATGATCTTTTTATGGGGAACACTTAACAGAAAAAATTTGGCCTTGATTTGTGAATCTTGTTTTGAAACCTGTCCTGTAAAAACATAATTTACTCCTAGAACCTCTCCAGCCTCTAAAGCTTGTTTTGGATTATCACTCTGAACGAGTCCTTGCTGTAAAAGGATCTCTTCCATTTCCCTGCGAGGCATGATCTGTATTATACTTTTTTTAGTAAAAACCGAAACCAAATCATAGAGTATTTCACCTGCATAATCAATGGCATCAATGCTAGTAGGTCTTAAATTAAAAACAGCTATCACCGGCTTAGTTGCCCAGCTTAAATTACTTACACAAAGGAAAAACAAAAGAACGCATGATACTCTTAAGGATTTAAACATTAAACTACTCTCCCAATGGAATTTGATACATGTAAAATATCTGTTCAACCTTTTTTAAAGCGTCTTTTATGATGGGAGAATTGGCAACACTTTTTAAACGCTCGTCAAATAAAGCATCAATAAACTTTACTGCAGCTTGAAGATTTTGTTTGCGCTTGAGCAGACTTTCTCCTTCCTGGAAATATTTTTTTTCCAAGTTGCGCAGTGGTTTTAACACTTCGCGACCAAGTTCTGCTACTACTTCCACTGTCAAGTTCTGCAAAATCTCTGTATTAGTTGGTAGTTCAAGGGGGTCATATTTTATATGGGCTTCAGGAATTCCTGCATTGGTTTCGTCTTCAAATATACGTTTACGTTTGATGGTTTTGACCTGGATATTTTCTCCAGTAGCAATATCTATAATTTTGAATGATATCTCTACAAAACCAACCTTTTTCTGTTTGCCAACTTCATATTGTTTTTCAACATATTCTGGCACAACTATTTTAGCAGGAGGTGCCTCTGCAAGTTCTTGTTTAGTGGGGTGGGGATGCTTTGCTTTCCAGTTAAGATAATTTATATTATCCTGTATCTTTGTTCCTACCTGATAACGAACTGTTTTTTTACTCTTTGACATTATAGATTCAACTTTAAATAAAAGCACACTGCCCATGATAGCTATATCTATCCCGTACATTTGTCCCACTTTCTTGGCTGTTTCAGTAGAAACAATTCCTATTTGTTCTAACTTCATTTCTTCTAAAATGGATTTGAGATTTTCCCGTTCCAGAATTTTTATGTCCCCGCTGGCGTTATTAAAAAGAAAAGTAATAAGCTTATTAGCAATAATAACTCCTGCATCTTTATTATTAGAGGGACTGCGAAAATCGAAGACAGCAATAGATTTTTGTACTCGCTTAGAAATATGATATTCCATTTCTTGAATAAGAGAAGATATCTTGGGATATTCAGGAGAAATCTGTTTTACTTTGGTATACCAATACCAAGCCAGTTCATATTGATCCTGACTTTTGAAGTGGTCTCCAATAAATTTCAGTCTAGCAGCAAGTGATTGTCTTAAAGAATTAAGTTTATAATCATTTTCATTTTCTATATATTTTTGAGCCATCATGTATGAGTCTACAGCTTTGAGGAGCCAACCACTTTTAATATTTTCCTTGGCCTTTCGAATATGATACTCACCAGCTTTGAGCTTGACCTGTCCAAGGAGTTGTTTCAAATCCTCATCTGTTGGATCATATTCCAATGCCGTCTCATACAATTGGACAGCCTTATCCCAGTTTTGAGCAATTACTTCTTCTCTAGCACGGCTAAGAAAATATTCTTTATTGTCATTGTGTCTGGCCTGTTCTAAAAGCTTATGTGCTACTCTATTTTGAGGATCTAATGCAAGGGTTTTACGCAAGAAGAAGATGGCCTGTTTGAATTTCTCCTTATCAAAAAAAATTTGAGCCTGAGCTAAATAGAATTTTGCTCCTTCTCTGGTACACTGAGTTAGTAATGTAGTTGAGTCTTCGTAATTGGGGAATTTACTTTGAAGCTGGGTAAGGAGAAAATAGGCTTTCTCCCACTTGTTTTCCCTCATAGCTTGTTGGGCATGGGAATAAATTTGTTTCACTTCTGTTAAAAATTTATTCTCTTTAACCTTGATTTCATTTTGAAGAGAAATCACATCAGGTGCTTGAGGATCTATCTCTTCCGCCCTTGCAAGTTTGTATTTAGCTTTATTAATTTTATTTAAGGTTATTGGCTCACTGGAATTTAGTATTGCTTTTGCTTCCGTGATGTATTTGGTTATCAATTCTTTTTTGAGTTCAGTGAGCGCTTGCTGATATTTTTTGTTATTTGGTTCTTTTGCTAAGGCCTCTTTATAATAAGCTATGGCATCTTTATATTTACCCGCGTCCTGCAACCTTCGACCCAATTCATAATATTTTTTACCTACAGCACAAGCAGATAAAAATAGCGCTAAGGCAACTATAATAATATTGGAAGAAAATCTTCTGCTCATAAAATTCTCTCCTCTTTATAAGAAGTTATGTTAATTTTTTCTTTTTGCAACGATTTTATTTAACCTTATGACCATTTTATTATTTTCAATTTGTTCAACTAAAAAAGAAAAACATTTATGTTGAAAATAAGACATGGACATTTCACTGACTAAGAATTTAGGCCAACCTTTATATTTAACTATATATACTCCTGTTTTGTGTCTAAACTTCAAAAGTTGAACATTTTGGATTCCTGTAATCTCATTTTCCATAATCCTGCATATGCGTTTAGCTTCATTGTAGTTATGTAGTCTATGAATTACCAATGTAATTTTTCTTAGACCGTATAATTCCTGCTTCCATACAGATAACAATTTTTGACGAAGAGTCTTCCATACTCTGGAAACGCACATCTGGGCTCCTTGTTCCATTATTTGTAACCTATTTTCTCCTGGTATAGAAGCTGTGGCACTTGCTGTTGCGAGAATTCTGTTTTCAGAAGGACGGATAATAGATGCAGTGCAACTAAGTTCATTTAAAATAATGAAAATGTCTTTATACTGGGTCCTTGTTGTAGAAATTTCACCGCTCAAATCAATGATCAGTCCAGGAGATGGAGAATTCGTTTTTGCTGGCGATGCAAGCAGAATAAAACCAGCTTGTTGCAAACAATCCGCCAGGTAAGCTTTGATTTTAAGAACAGCTCCCATACAATCTGATGGTACAGATGGATTTATTTTTATAAATACCCGGGGATTATTTTGAAGACGAAGGATATCTTGAAAATGTTTAATATCATTTACAAGGGAACCAAGTTCTACTTCGGCCTCAATTGTTACTTCATAAGTCCCAAGTTTGGTCTTCTTTTCTTTTAAAATTTTTAAATTTTTTAGATAACCACTTGACCTGCTAAAGATTTGATCTTGAACCAATCTAGCATTTTCAACTAATGAAATAGAATCAATATAAGCACCTGCCACCTGTTCAATTGCTGCCCGTTTAGCTTGGTCCAAAGCCTTTTCTCTCGCGATTAATTCTCTGCCTGGTTCATAAAAACTAAAACCCTTGGCTATTACTTTTTTCCCAGCAAAACATAGGGTCCCAAAAAAAATAATAAAATATATGAAAAATAAATATGAGATAATATAATGATACAATTTTTTATTTTTCATAGTAAGTAATATCGTTATACATTACCTTGTAGAGTTAAAGTGGTGAATTACTCAGATAAAAATAAAAAAAATTATATTTTTAAATCCTAATTATATAACTTTTAGAACAATGTCAATAGGTACAAGCCAGTACAGCAAATTTCAGCATGGAACAAATTTGTGTGTTTTACACTGATATTTCAGATTGAAAAAACTAAATAAGTGAGTCTGTTAATTCTAACGTCTGATCCACCTAATACCATAAATGAATTAAAAAAAATTTATTGATAAATTCTTCTTACCAAGACTAAAATAGTGTCTTAATGACACCTTTTTCCTAATTTCCAATAATCTATGAAACAGCAATTGGTCTGGAAAGGATGTCCCCACTTGGCACAGCTGCTGGTTTTGGCCTCCTTGTGGGGACAATAATGACAATGGTTATAACTCCAGTGACATATTCTTTGTTAGATGATTTTGGTAGGTTTTTTAAAAGATTATAAAAAGACAAGTGGAATTTCTATAACTTAAAGAAAAGGGGTCGAAAAGTTGATATTGCCCTATTTTTCCCACCATCCTGCCCAAAAAACTACTTTTTCATTGACTTGACTTAATATTTTCTACAATGTATCTACTTATCTTTAATCTGACGCACTAAATTGAGGAGGTTTTTATATCTATGGCTAAAAAAAAGGTAAATTATTTACAGGGTGCTGAAAAAACAGAACAAGGCCTAAAATTTAAAGGTATAATTTTAGAGCCAATTGTTGAAAACTGTGAGGGGTGTGAAAGGATTGTTGAATTTGAAGGGGAGAAGTATTGTGCAAGTTATCCAAGGCCTAGGGCCAAGTGGAGAAATGGCGCATGTAACTTTGCAACCCATGTGAAGGCAGAAATTGACAAGACTGGTAAGGTAAAACTTAATCCATTGAAGGCTTCAAAGCGTGCAGCAAGGGGAAGATAATATTTAAAGAGGTCCCTAATTTGGGGACCTTTTTTTAATTTTAATCTAAGAAAGGGATATATGGATACTATTTTAAATTATTTGGATAAGCAGGAAAAAAAGGTAATAGAATTACAAAAAAAACTGGTCTCATTACCAGCATTAGGGCCTGAAAATGGTGGAGAAGGAGAAATAAAAAAGGCAGAATACTTACTTTCTTATTTAAGACAATATCCTTCTCTTATTATAAAAGAATTACCTGCAGAGGACTCACGGGTTCCATCAAAAAAGCGGCCAAATATTGCAGCTATCTTACCAGGGAAAGAAAAGGATAGAACCATTTGGATAGTGTCACATTTAGATATTGTCCCTCCAGGTGATTTATCCTTGTGGGAAAGTGATCCCTATGTATTGCGTCAAGAAGGTGACTATTTATTTGGTAGAGGGGTAGAGGACAATCATCAGGGGATAGTATCCTCAATCCTTGCCCTTGAGGCATTTATTAATACATCTACTGAGCCCACCACCAATATGGGCGTTTTATTGGTAGCAGATGAAGAGACTGGAAACAAATATGGTCTCGAGTTTTTATTTAAATATCACAAAGAGTTATTCACTCAAAAAGACTGTTTTTTAGTGCCAGACTTTGGCTCTAAGGATTCAGATTTAATAGAAATTGCTGAAAAGGGAGTTTTGTGGTTAAGAATAGAGGTGTTGGGAAAGCAGTGTCACGCATCTACGCCAGAAAAAGGGATAAATACCCTAGTAGCAAGTAGTGATCTAATTATGAGGCTGAGGAGGCTATATAAAGTATTTGACAGACAAGACCCTTTATTTTCCCCTCCAATATCAACTTTTGAGCCAACTAAGAAAGAGGCCAATGTTCCCAACATAAATACCATACCAGGAAAAGACGTGTTTTTTCTGGATTGTAGGGTCCTTCCATCATATGAACTCTCTGAAGTGATTGAAACAATTAAGAAAATTTTCCAGGAGACAGAAAAAGAATATGGTGTCAAAGTAAATTTTGAGATAGTTCATGGGCTTAGTTCCCCACCCACTGACAAAGAAAATGAGTTTGTAAAAAAATTGGCAAAAGCAGTTTTTGAGGAGTACAACACAAGACCCAAATTTATGGGTGTAGGTGGGGGCACAGTGGCTGTTTATCCCAGGAAGAACAATATTCCCGCAGCAGTATGGGCAACAATCTTTGGTACTGCACACCAGCCCAATGAATGTTCTTCAATAAAAAACACCATAAAAGATGCCAAGGTAATGGCAAGGCTTTTGCTATAATGTATCCATGGGAATAAACATACTTGCCAAAAACTATTTAGCCAGGGTAAGCGAGAGTTTTATCTATAACAAGTGGGAACTGTCTGATACTACCATCCTTATTTTGGAGATTATATTACTTCTTATTTTAGTGTCCATTCTGTTCTATCTCTTACAAAAAAGGAATCAACAGAAGAAAGAATTAGAAAAAAAACAACCCTTTATAATTAAAAAAACTAATGAAATTAGACGGATTTTTGAGCAGACCTTAAATGAGCGCAGCAAATTTGAGATTAGTTTTTCAAAAAAACATAAATTTTTTTCCAATTGCAGTCCTGTTGAATTAAAGAAAAAATCCATTGTATTGGAACTTCCTGTAAATATTATACCTACTAAGGAATGGAATAAAAGGCCTGTTTATGTCTACTTTAGTATCTCAGGTAAGAGGCCAGGGGTGAAGAATTATTATTATTTTGAATCTGAAATCCAATATTTTTTTTCAAAGGCAAACTTTCACTTTATTGTAGTTAAGTTGCCTAATATATTAGAGATTAAACAAAAGAGAAAACATTTCAGGATTGAGGCTAGTAATAAAGATTTTGAAAAAGTTGTGGTATATTTTCTATACAACCAAAAAAGGATAGACAGTATCTATGACTTGCCAGAACCTGTTTTTGAATATAAAAGATCCAAAGAAGGAGAAATGGATGTTTCCCATCCAATATCCATTGTAAATATATCTGCTGGAGGAATTAGACTGAAAATTAAGCGTCAATTTAAAAGGGAAGTTGGTTTTGATATTAATAATCCTCCTATTATTGTAATTTTTTTATCATTTTTCATTGAAAAAAAGAAGATAAGTATATTACTCTTATGCCAGGTTAGAAACTACAACGAAGACTATATAACCAAAGACCTTGAAATTGGGCTTCAATTTATAAAACAGGCTTTCATAGATCCCAAAGACAAAAATCTTATAAAGTGGGAAGAAATTAAAGAAGATGAAGGTCAAGATCAGATTGCAAGGTGGGTTTTTTTAAAAAATTTGTCTTTAATTAGAAAAGGGATACAATAAACAAAAGAGCACTTGCTAACTTTTAGGTATTAGACAAGATATTTGTTCTTTTATAAGGATTTCTCCATAAAAGATTATTTTTAACTTGGATTGGCGAGCCCGAGTTAATCTAAGGATTTAAATAAATTATAATAGGAGGTAAATATCTGTGGACGAGGGATCTGAAGGGAAATTATGGAGTACAATAAAGAGTATCTTTACAGGAAGTAGAGGGATACAATCTATTGAAGAATTAATTAAAGAGGCGGAAAATAATAATGTGGTTCCCAAAGATATCGCCTATATGTTGAAAAGTCTTTTAAGACTAGGTGAAAAAAAGGTCTATGAAATTATGATCCCGAGAACAGATATTGACTGTGCAGAGGAAAATGCAACTATTACAGACGTTGCTGAAATAATAATAAATAATGGACATTCCAGAATACCAATATACAGGGAAAACAAAGACCAGATAATTGGGATAATCCATGCCAAGGACCTACTTCCCATACTTATAAATAAAAAAAATGCATCATTAAAAGAAATATTGAGACCACCTTTGTTTGTGCCAGAAACAAAGAATGTAAAGGATATGTTGGTTGAATTTCAGTCAAAAAAACAACACCTTGCCATTGCAATTGATGAATATGGAGGTACTTCAGGCCTCATTACACTGGAAGATATCCTAGAAGAGATAGTTGGAGAAATTGAGGACGAATACGACAGTCCCAAGGAAGAAGAGATACAAATGCTGGAAGATTCTTCGTGTCTGGTTTCTGGAAGAACATCTCTAGAGGATTTAAAAGAGCAGCTTGGAATAGACTTAGAATCTGAATTCGTTGAAACCATTGGGGGATATTTGACTGAATTGATGGGGAGAATTCCCCAGAAAGGGGAAACTATCAAGGTTAAGGGATACAATTTCCAAATCAAAGAGGCTGATGAGAAACATATTAGCTCAATTTTAATATATCCCATAGAAAAAGGTGAAAATCCTTCCGAGAATTTAAA
Organism: Desulfohalobiaceae bacterium; assembly: GCA_027063985.1. Taxonomy (GTDB): domain Bacteria; phylum Desulfobacterota; class Desulfovibrionia; order Desulfovibrionales; family Desulfothermaceae; genus Desulfothermus. Next base: position 8,226 of record JAMOQN010000021.1, on the reverse strand, counting down.
GCAGGATCCAGAATCATAGATAGATTACAGATAGAATGTTTTACTTATTATGTATAATATGTACTTTTTTTGCGTTTGCAAATCCTTTTTTACAAATTGGTTTTTTAGTAATTTTCTATCCTCTATTATTTATCCATATTAGCAATGAATGCGATAAATTAAAGGATTCAATAAAGCTATCGTGGATTGCAGGTTCTATTATCTATTCCTCATGTCTATACTGGATAGCATATCCAATTTATACTTATTCTAATGTTCCTTTATTAGTTGCAATAGCCTGTCCAATACTGATTGGATTGTATCTGGGAATTTATTCTGGGATATTTAGTGGAATCTTGTTTTTTATAAAAAGGAATAATTGGTTTATAAAAGGCTTAATTGCATCTCTTACGTGGTCTTCTCTTGAATATATAAGAGCATATTTTTTAACTGGATTTCCATGGATTAATATACCCCAAGCACTTACACATTATACAAAGTTTATTCAACCCATTCAAATAATGGGTGAATCTCTATTTTCAGGAATTATTGTTATTATAGTTGTGTGGATATATGAGGCAAAAAATAGGAAAATAATACCTCCAATTGCTGGTGTAGTTAGTATTTTATTGATATATATATGGGGAAGTTTTTTATACAACAAAAATATAGATTACAAAAGTGAGATAAAAGCTATTATAATACAGGGTAATATTAATCAATATGTAAAGTGGGATAAAAAATATCAATTAAGTACGCTTAAAAAATATATAGAGCTAACAGATAAATCTCTAGACAACAAGGGTAATAATACGTTAGTGGTTTGGCCAGAGACAGCAATGCCATTTTATCTTCAGGAAAGAAACATGTTAAGTTATAAATTGCTAAATTATCTTAGAGAAAAGAAGATAATATTACTAACTGGAGCTCCTGCATATAAAATAGACAAAGATAAAATAAGATGGTATAATAGGGCATATTTAATATATAATGGAAGAATAAGAGATTATTACGATAAGGTACATCTGGTTCCATTTGGTGAATACATTCCATTTGGAAAGGTTCTTGGATTTCTTGGTAAAATAGTAGAAGGTCCAGGGGATTTTAGTAGTGGAAGAGTATTAAAACCTCTTAAAATTAAGGATCTTGCAATTGGTACATTAATCTGCTATGAAATAATTTTTCCTGATTTGGTGGCTCAGTTAGTTAAAAATAAGGCTAATCTTATTGTTAATATCAGCAACGATGCCTGGTTTGGAAATTCATCTGGGCCTTATCAACACCTAAATCTTGCAATACTCAAGGCCATTGAAACCAATAGATTTATAATTAGGGCCACAAATAGCGGTATATCTGCAATAATTTCACCCAAAGGTGAGATCGTAAAAAAACTTTCTTTAAATAGGGAAGGGTTTTTAAAAAGTAATGTGTTTCTAATTGAAGATTATACATTTTATGTTAAATATCATAAAATAATTGAAGTGTTAACTATTTTATTGTGCGTCTTCTTATTATTCATAAACATAATTGTATAACTACCTATTTTTTAGGCAGTTAATTAGTTTTTGGAAGGTAACCACACAAACCCAAAAGCTTTTTTGTTGAGATTTATTATGAGAATTTATGCGCTTGCGCTTATTACAAATCACGAATCACGAATTACGAATCACAAATCACAAATCACGAGTCACGAATCACGAATCACTAATGTTATTAACCATAAAAAGTTAAAGAATGCAGGATAAAATATGGTGGAAAAACTCATACAACTACCTGAATTAAAAAGGCAAAAAGATATAGTGTTAGAAAAATACTCTACTTTAAGGGGGCGTCTTTGACATAGAACCTTTAAGGTCAAAATTAGAAGAAATTGACAAAGAATTATCAAGACCAGAACTATGGTCCAATCCTGAGGAAACCAAGTCCCTGATGCAAAAAAAATCACAATTGGAGTCAGAATTAAATGCAGTAGATGAGCTTGAGCAGGCAAAGTCCAATATGGAAGAGTGGTTTGAACTTGCAGAAGAGGATCAAAGCAGTGAAATTTTACAGGTGGCTGAAGAACAATTAAGACATTTTAAAAGGGTATTGGATAGTTTTGAATTAAAGACACTTTTATCAAATGAACACGATAAAAATAACGCAATATTAGAAATACATCCAGGAGCAGGGGGAACAGAGGCACAGGATTGGGCTCAGATGCTCCTTAGGATGTATAAAAGGTGGGCTGAAGACAAGGGATTTAAGGTTCAAGAATTAGACATACTCCCAGGAGATGAGGCTGGGATTAAGAGTGCAACAATATCTATTGAAGGACCTTATGCCTATGGACTTTTAAAAGGCGAAAAGGGGATACACAGGTTAATCAGGATATCCCCTTTTGATGCATCAGGAAGGAGACATACATCCTTTGCATCTGTAGATGTTTATCCAGAGGCAAATAAAGAGATAAAAATAGATATAAATGAAGAAGACTTGAGGATAGATGTGTTCAGGGCAGGAGGACCTGGAGGACAATCGGTTAATAAGACCAGTTCTGCTGTGAGGGTAACCCATATACCAACGGGAATAGTGGTGCAGTGTCAAAACGAAAAGTCGCAATTTAGAAATAAAGAAATTGCTCTTAAAATACTAAAGGCAAGGCTTTATGAGCGGGAACTAAAAAAGATCGAAGAGGAGAGACAGAAGGAATATTCTCAAAAAAGTGCAATTGCCTGGGGCTCACAAATCAGGACATACACTTTGCAGCCTTATCGGTTGGTAAAGGACCACAGAACCAATGTTGAAGATGGTAATGTAGACAAGGTGCTAGATGGAGATCTAGATAAATTTATAAGGAGCTATTTACTTTATATCCATGGACAAAAAAGAGAGTAATGTAAAAAAAATAGAAGAAGAATTAAGGATCATCCAAAAAAAGCTGGAAGAAATTATAGATAAAAATGGGTTGAACACAAAGCAAGGGCTCGTAGTTTTTCGTCCTGCTTGTGGTGCATCTATAGAAGAAATAAAAAAACTCATTCAAAAAACTATGTTATATGAGTGGAATGTATTATCCTTAAGTGGAGACATTGTTCCTACAGTGCTTACGTTTTTTGAAAATCTGGAGCAACTCAAAATTTTGGCCAAGAAAGATCCTTTAACTGGTTTATTAAATAGAAAACAATTAAATGAAGTTGTTACCATAGAAGTAGAAAGATGTTATAGAACAAAACAGCCCCTGTGCATTTTGTTTGTAGATTTAGATGATTTTAAAAAAATTAATGACACCATGGGACATGATGTTGGAGATAAGGTGCTGATTGAAGTTGCAAACAACCTAAAAACACAATGTAGAAAGACAGATAGTATTGGAAGATATGGGGGTGAAGAATTTGTGATTGTACTTCCTTCTACCTCTTTAGTTCAAGGAGAACTCACTGGCGAGAGGATAAGGAATTCAATTAAAAATATTGAATTTGAAAATAAAGAGCATGGTAGTTTTAGAGTGACTTGTTCCATAGGACTTTGCTGTTATAAGGGTAGAAAAAAAATTGATCCAGAATTTCTTTTAAAACAAGCTGATAAGGCCTTGTATGAGGCCAAGAATAAAGGAAAGGACAGGGTAGTATCTGCTGGCATAGTGGATATAGACCTTAAGTCTGTGGAGAAGATGATAAGGGTAAATTCAGAAGAAAAGAATTTTTTATTTGGAAAAACTAAACAAAAATAGTGTATTTTATGGACATGAAAGATTCCAATAAAAGCTTAAGTATATCAATATTAAGTGGCAAAGGTGGGGTTGGTAAAACTAATATTGCCTTAAATCTTGCTTATGCCTTAGTCAGTATGAAATCACCAACCCTTTTGATTGACTGTGATCTAGGTCTTGCCAACCTTGATATCCTTCTAGGAATAACTCCTGAAAAAAATCTCGAATATTTGCTTGGTCCTGATACTAGGGTAGAAGATGTGTTAATTACCCTTGAACATGGCCTGGAGTTTTTACCAGCTGCATCAGGGGTACCTGAGCTGGTTGAGTGGGACAATGATCTTCAGACAATTATTTTTAAAAAACTAAACAATTCCTTGAGTAAATATCACTTCTTAATCTTAGATTTAGGGGCAGGGATAAATTCCACTGTGATAAACTTAGCAGCTATTAGTAGATTCAAAATCATAGTAGTAACCCCTGAACCAACATCCTTAACAGATGGATATGCACTAATTAAGGTCTTAAAAACCAAACACAATATAAAAGACTTTTTTATAATAGTAAATATGGCCAAAGACAAAAAAGAAGGGACAACTACTTTTCAAAGATTAAAACTGGCCTGTGAGAATTTCCTTGGTATAAAAATAAACCTTCTTGGAATAATAAATGAAGACTCAAATGTGTCTATGGCCGTTGTAAATCAAGTCCCCTTGTTTAAGTTTAAGAGAGACTCAATTGCATGTAAAAACATGGAAGAAATTGCCATGAAGGTAAAAAAATATCGTGAATTACTCGTCCCAGAGCTTACCCTCCCCTTTAATTTAGACATCTTAAAGAAAAATATAAATAATACTTGACCAAATAAATATAATTTTGCATAAAATGTATTAACATCTTGATTTCATAGTTAAAAACAGAAACAAAGGGGGAGGAAATGAATAAAAGCGAATTAATAAAAGCATTTGCAAAAAAGGAAAATTTATCTACAGAAGATGCAACCCTTATTGTTAACATTTTTTTTGATTCAATAAAAGAGGCGTTAAAAGAAGGACGTAGGGTGGAAATCAGAGGTTTTGGTAGTTTTAAGATAAAAGAGTATGATGGTTATATTGGAAGAAATCCCTCCACTGGAGAGCAAGTTGAGGTAAAACCAAAAAGACTCCCCTTTTTTAGGGTGGGAAAGGAACTAAAAGAGTTTTTAAACTCATGAGCAGGGCTAATTTAAGTCAATTATCCTTTTTAAGGAGTGGTTATGGAGTTTGACAGACAAATAACCTTCTACAAAATGCATGGCAGTGGTAATGATTTTGTCTTGATATATATGGATGATTATTCCCATTTAATTGATCTGGATATGGAAAATTGGGCCAGGCAGTTGTGCAAAAGGAGATTTTGCATAGGAGCAGATGGACTTATCTTTTTAACCCAAAAAGGAATATCTGATAGGAGGGCATCATATAAATGGCATTTTTATAACTCTGATGGTTCAAGGGCTGAGATGTGTGGAAATGGCTCCAGATGTGCTGCCAGGCTTGCATTTAAACTGGCACTTGCACCCCAAAAACACTTTTTTGAAACAGACGCTGGATTAATAGAAGCAGAAGTATTTGATAAAGAAAAGATTGTTAAAGTCCAACTCACTAAACCAAAAGATATTCAAAAAGAGATTGATATTGAATTAAATGAACAGATATACAAGGTGCATTTTGTAAACACGGGTGTTCCACATGCTGTGTTATTTTTTGAAAACGTTAATGATGTAGATGTGCACTTTTTGGGATCAAAAATAAGATTTCATGAAAAGTTTCAGCCAGATGGAACTAATGTGAATTTTGTAACAATAACGCCTGAGGGTAGCCTATACCTGAGGACATATGAAAGGGGGGTTGAGGCCGAGACTTATGCGTGTGGGACTGGCGCTGCTGCTTCTGCTTATATGGCAAACAAATTGGGATATATACAAAAAAAGGATATCCCTGTAATTACCTCTGGCGGAGAAAAACTCTTAATTTCCATAGAAAAAGAAGACACCCTCTACCTAACTGGAGGAGCCACAATTGTGTATGAAGGTAAATTAAATCTTACTGAAATAGGGCTGTAAAATTTTAAAGCCAGGCCCAATTTATTAGTTTAAGGCCTGGCTTTAGCAAAAGGAGGAAGGTATTTATATTTATTATAGCAATTTATATGCCAACCAGTTTAGATGATTTTTCATACATTTTAAGGTGAAATCAGTTAAAAATTTTAAACTAAAAGATCCTAGTTATACATAGATTTTTCTTGAATCTATATAAAAAACAAGAAGTTTCTGACATTAATTTAATATATTGTTTATACTTTAAAAGTACAAAAAATTAAACCCATCATTTTCCAGTGTGTCCAAACCCGCCTTTGCCTCTTTTTGTGGGGGAGAGGTGTGAGGTTTCTATTAGTCTGGCCTGGTATGCGGGCATAAATATTAACTGGGCAATCCTGTCGCCAGGGTAAATTTTTTTAACTGATTGAGAAATATTCAAAAGGGAAACCTTAATTTCTCCCCTATAGTCAGGATCAATAACCCCAACCCCTTGTGTTACAACTAAGCCCTCTTTAATGCCAAGACCACTTCTAGAAAACACAAACCCAGCAATATCCTTGGACAATATCTCAATAGCTATACCTGTACCAATTAGGACATTTTTCCCTGGTTCAATTAAAATTTCCTTGTCTATTGCTGCAACAAGGTCCAATCCCACTGACAACTCTGTGGCGTACCTTAATTTTCCCTTTAATTTTTCATCTAAAAATTTGACCTTTACGCAAAGTGGTTCCATCCTTTTATCCCCTTTAAATTTTTTATTGAGCTTATAAAAATATATTTTTTGGCTAGCTCAGGTTTATAAACTTATGTTTTGATGTCAAACTATAACTTTACTAAATAAAAATTTATTGTTATAAAACTTAAGCCATGGAAAAAGACCAAAAAAAAGCGTATTTATTTGGCATATCTTCTGTTGCAATCTGGTCAACAGTAGCTACAGCTTTTAAACTTTCTCTTAAGTATACATCAGTAATTAATCTCTTATTTTTTGCCAGCATAGTATCTACCCTGGTTTTATTTTTTACTATAATCATTGAAAAAAAGATAGAAATGTTAAAACAATTGGATTTAAAAGATCTTTTGTATTCATTTGTCCTGGGCATGTTAAATCCATTTTTATATTATATAATATTGTTCTATGCCTATGATCTTCTGCGGGCTCAAGAAGCTCAGGCCATTAACTATACATGGGCCATTACACTTTCTATTATGGCATACTTTTTTTTAGGGCAAAAACTTACTTTTGGAGACATAGTGGGGCTATTGTTAAGTTATTTTGGTGTTTATTTAATTGCCACAAAAGGTGAGATATTCAGTTTAAACTTTAAGACAAGTCCCATGGGGATAGTCCTTGCTCTATTAAGTACTATTATATGGGCACTTTATTGGGTCCTGAACACAAAGGACAAGCTGGATCCAACACTTAGGCTATTTTTAAATTTTGTATTTGGCTCTATAGCAATAACAATCCTATTTCTTTTAAATTTATCTCACAATTCCATATCATTGTATGGCGTTTTAGGTTCAATTTATGTAGGATTATTTGAAATGGGTATAACCTTTTTGCTCTGGTCAAAGGCACTAAAACTTGCAGAATCAACAGCAAAAATTAGTATTTTGATATATCTATCACCTTTTCTCTCCTTATTTTTTATCCACTTTCTAGTTGGAGAAAAAATTTATTTATCCACAATTATTGCCTTAATTTTGATAATTAGTGGAATAGCCATTCAAAAGGTCTGGAAAACAGCATAAAATTTCTATTCCATCATTTATTAAATGATGTTTTTTGATATAAATTCTATTTTTTAGTGGGCGCTAAAAAATTATATTTTGTTGGCATTCAGGTAAAAGAAAGCCTATAATAATAGAGGAACCAACTCCCTTCCAGGCTGAAATACTTTCAGTATTTGGCTACAAAATAAAAGGTGGGGTCTTACAAAAAATATCTACATAACATCTTGATATTGCAGCATTTTTGTTTTATTTTGACCTAAAAAAGGGAAAGTCCAGTTTAACCCTTTTTCACTCCTTACTCAACTCCTAACTCTACCTTCAAAACGTGTCCAACTTTTTTGGGAGCAGTATAGAACATTGAACCTATTGAACATCCATATACACAAGTTCCCATCCATAATATATCAATATAACCTTGCCAATCTTTTTATTTTTTTCTTTTGTCCAATATGTTATCATCTCATCTGCAGCACTTTCTTTTAATTGTAGTTCTGCCTGTTTTTTTAATCTTTCTATCAACCCTTCTATATTTTTACTTTCCTTTCTAGGAATGTATTTAAGCTCTATGAGCCCTACATATTCAACGTATTCATTTTTGGGGAGCAATATTATATCTGCAAATTTTTTATTTAACTCAGGCTCACTAAGTACACGATAATAAGAACATAGGTTTAAATACACAAGATGCAACATTTTAACTGTTTGCTCTCCCTTGATATAGTCCCTTATTCCTGTG
>JAMOQN010000020.1 GCA_027063985.1 Desulfohalobiaceae bacterium | reverse complement strand
TCTGGATTTAAAAGGGCAAAGAATGTGGGCACATACTTTGGAAGGATGTACCAGGCACGGTATTTAACAGGGATGGTTGCAGGATATATGACCAAGACCAATGTCCTGGGGTATGTGGCCGCATATCCTTTACCAGAATTAATTAGGGGAATTAATGCCTTTACTCTGGGTGCAAAGTCTGTAAATCCAAAGGTGGTTGTCAGAGTGGTTTGGACCAAAAGCTGGTATGACCCAGCAACAGAAAAAGAAGCAGCTAAAAGCCTCTTAAATGTAGGGGCTGACGTTATCACACAACATGTGGACTCTCCAGCACCACAGGAAGCAGCCCAGGAAGCACATGTTTATTCAATTGGCTATAACTCTGATATGTCCAAATTTGCACCCAATGCCCACTTAACTGCAGCAATATGGAAATGGGGAAATCTGTATAAAAAGATAGTAATGGAAGTAAAAGAGCATAAATGGGAATCTTCAAATATCTGGGCAGGTATGGATCAGGGCGTTGTTGACATAGCTCCTTTTGGGAAAATGGTCTCCAAAAATGTGAGAGATGAGGTAATGAAGATTAGAGAGAAGATAATCAAAAAAGAATTTGTAATATTCAAAGGCCCTATTTATGATCAAAACAAAAAACTTCGGGTAAAATCTGGAGAAAAAATGACAGATACTGAAATCTGGTCCATGAACTGGTTCGTGGACGGTGTCATAGGATCAACAAAATAATTAGCAGAAATGGTAAAAAATATGCAGTTCCACATAAAATGAAGATTCAGATAAAAAAAGTATATACCCAGTCAAAGGCCAGGAGCGTGTTACTTGCGGTAGTAGCAGTGCTCCTGGCCTTAAGTGTTAGTTCACTATTACTTGCTACCCTGGGGAAATCCCCTTTATCTGGCATAGTTATTTTTCTAAAAAGTGGTTTTGGTTCTACATATGCATTTTTTGATTCCTTAAACAAGGCTATACCATTATTTTTGTGTGCAATTGCCCTGTCAATCTCTTTTAAAATGCAGATCTGGAACATAGGAGGAGAGGGACAATACGCTTTAGGTGCCATTGGTGCAACCTTTGTATATCTTTATTTTCCAAATCTACCCTGGTATTTTTTAATTCCACTTATGTTTACATCATCTGCAATCCTGGGGGGATTATTTGGGGTAATTCCTGCGATTTTAAAAGTATATTTTGACGCAAATGAAATTATCACCACCTTGATGCTTAATTATGTGGGAATACTTTTGATAGATTATTTAGTCTATGGTCCGTGGCAGGATCCAACTTCACTTGGTTTTCCAATGAGTGTACAATTTGGTGAAAATGGCACAATATCAACTATTTCAAATACTCCTTTATATAAAACCATTTATATCTGCATTATTTTAGGCGTTCTGTATAAAATATTTTTTCAGACCACAAAGATTGGATATGAAATAAAGGTTAGTGGAGAAAACGAAAATGTGGCAAGATATTCCCATATCCCAAGAAAAAAACTAATTATTTTTGTGTTATTTTTAAGCGGTGCAATTTGTGGTATAGCAGGCTTTACAGAAACTGTATCCACTGTGGGCAGACTACAACCAAGCGTTATAGCAGGATATGGGTATAAGGCCATAATTGTAGCATGGCTTGCCAGGCTCTCTACCATTGGGATGGGAATCTTTTCTTACTTTCTTGGCGCAATGTTAGTTGGGGTTGAGGGGCTCCAACTAGAGATGCAGGTGCCTGAGGCCTATGGTATGATAATCCAGGGTATGATCTTGATATTTGTTGTTAGCTTTCAATTCTTTGAAAAATACAAAATATCAATAAAAAAGGAATAATTAAATGAATATAGATATAGTTGTTGCCACAACTGCTGCAACTATCCAGGCAGGAACTCCAATCTTATTTGCCACACTAGGCGAAATAATAACAGAAAAAAGTGGTGTCCTTAACCTCGGTGTTGAGGGGATGATGCTAATTGGTGCCTTTTGTGGATTTTTTATAACAAAAATAACTGGCAATCCATATCTGGGGGTTTTAGGTGGAGGGATTGGAGCCGCCTCTCTTGCTTTGCTCCACGCCATATCTGTACTCATTTTCCAGGCAAATCAAATTGTCTCTGGCCTTGCACTTACCATACTTGGAACAGGACTAAGCAATTTTTGGGGTACTCCATTTGTAGGAGAAAAGACCCTTGGTTTTCAAAAGATGGATTTTATTGGTCTATCAAAAATTCCAATAATCGGTGATATTTTCTTTAAACAGGACATTTTGGTCTATTTTTCATATATTCTCCCTGTTATCATATGGTTTTTATTGGACAAAACAAGATTGGGACTAGAGATAAGGGCAGCAGGGGAATTTCCAGAAGGTGCCAGAAGCTCGGGCCTAAATGTTACTTTTTTAAGGTCCCTTGGAATTTTAGGTGGTGGATTTTTAACAGGCATAGGCGGGGCATATCTTTCACTTGCCTACACCCATATCTGGACCAATGGATTGGTTGCAGGACGGGGATGGATTGCAGTTGCCCTTGTTATTTTTGCCTTCTGGAACCCATTTAGGGCCGTTATTGGTGCCTATTTGTTTGGTGGAATTATGGCGTTTCAGTTGAGTTTACAGGCATCTGGCACACAAATACCCTCTTCTATTCTACTCATGCTCCCCTATATATTAACTATCCTTGTTTTAACAATTGCATCCAAGACACATAAGGGCTCATGGGGACCAATGGGGCTTGGCATAAATCTTGAGCCCAAAGATTAGGAGGAACTTAGTTGTGAGTGATAGATATAAAAAAATATTTCCAGTTACCTGGGATCAGCTGCACCGAGATTCCAAAGCCCTTGCATGGAAGTTAATGGATATAAAACAATTTAAAGGTATAGTAGCCATTACCAGAGGCGGGCTAGTTCCAGCTGCTATAATTGCCAGAGAACTTGAAATAAGAGTTGTGGATACTGTTTGTATCTCATCCTATGACTATCAAGAACAACAGCAAATAAATATACTCAAATCAATTGATATAAGGGATTCTGAAAATTGGTTAATAATTGATGATTTAGTGGATACTGGTCAGACTGCTAAGACAATCAGGTCCATGTTACCTAAGAGCATTTTTGCAACGGTATATGCTAAACCAGCTGGAAGACCACTTGTGGATATCTACGTAACTGAAGTAAGCCAGGATACATGGATCTTATTTCCATGGGATAGTGAACCTAAATTTAGTGAACCAATAATAAAAAAAAGAAAACAATATGAATAAAGAACTTCCATTTGTATCCCTTGTAAACATAAATAAGAAATTTGGGAATATTGTTGCCAACAAAAACATCTCTCTGGATGTCTATAAGGGCAAAATTCTCGCCATATTGGGAGAAAATGGAGCAGGTAAGTCAACTTTAATGAAAATTCTATCTGGAAATCTTTCCCCTGATTCTGGAAAGATAATAATAAATGGCGTAGAGAAAAAAATAAGATCCCCAAAACACTCTACACAACTTGGAATAGGCATGGTTCACCAACACTTTAAACTCATACCTGCCTTTAGTGCACTGGAAAATATTGTTTTGGGGGATAGGTCGTATGTAATTTTTAAAGAACAAAAATTTCTGTCAAACATAGAAGAATTGTCCAATCTATTCGGCTTACACGTTGATCCCAGAAAAAAAATAAAAGACCTATCCATGGGAGAAAGACAACGGGTAGAAATTTTAAAGCTACTGTATAAGGATGTTCAACTGCTTATACTCGACGAACCTACCACAGTGCTCACACCTGTTGAAACTAAAAACCTATTTAATTCCCTCAAGAACATAAAAAAACAAGGAAAGGCAATAATCTTTATTTCCCACAAGCTAGAGGAAGTCCTGGACATATCAGATGAAATAGCAATACTTAGAAAAGGAGAAATTATAGAAAAAATCGAAACCAACAAGGTATCATCTCCTGAAGACCTTGCAAAAAAAATGGTGGGCAAACAGGTAGTTTTAAATATCAAAAAGGACCCAATAAAAACCCAAGACACTGTATTAAAATTACAAAATGTTACAGGCGAAACAGTAACTGATGTATCAATTGAAGTGAAAAAGGGCCAGATACACGGAGTAGTGGGGGTGGCGGGAAATGGCCAAAGGGAGCTAATTGATATCATCTATGGATTTAAAAAACCATTTGCAGGTGAGGTTAATATACTGGGATTTGGATGGGATGATTTCTATAAAAAAAATAAGATGTTAAAAAACATTGGTTACATACCTGAAGACAGAACCAATATGGGATGCTGCATGGAACTGACTGTCTGGGAAAATTTCCTTTTAACCACAAGAAATATCT
>JAMOQN010000019.1 GCA_027063985.1 Desulfohalobiaceae bacterium | reverse complement strand
ATTTAGAGGGGCTTGGTTCTGTAAAAGGAGTTGCAAAAGAGAAAGCAAAACTTTTAGATTTTGTGAGACCAGGTGGATTTGCCGTAATAAATAGCGATTATCCTGAATTAGTAGAGGAAGTAAAAAAGAGAGATATAGAAACTGTATATGTTGGAGATAGAACAAAATATAACATAAAATATGATGGTATAGATGAAAATATGTTTGGAAAGTTTAATCTCAGTTTAGATGGTATAAAAATAGATGTTGTTAGTCCTTTAAATCTAAGTATATTTAAGGAAAATATATTAATTGCAGCTACAGTTGCATATAAATTAGGAGTTGCTATTGAAGATATAAAAGAGGGTATATCTCAAGTTAATCTACCAGAACATAGAAATAAATGGTTAAAAGTTAACGATTTTTTGATTTTAGATGATTGTTACAATGCAAATCCAATGGCAATGGAGAAATTATTTTTAGGTTTATCAAATGTAAATGTCAAAAAACCTTTAATAGCTATTTTAGGAGATATGTTAGAGTTAGGAGATGATGCGATATATGAACATCGAAATCTGGGCAAGTTAGTTGGAAGGAGTAATGTAGATGTATTGTTTTATAAAGGTAATTTTTATAAAGACATAAAGGAAGGTGTATTATCTGTAGGTCGTCATATTCCAATATATAAAATTAAAGATGTAGATGAGGTATTAGATAAATTTAAATTATTGAATTTACATCACGGAACTATTGTGGCTAAAGCATCTAGGGGAATTCAGTTAGAAGATATAATAAGAGGTTTAATTAGAAAAATAAAGGATAAAGGTTAAATAAAAAAGATGATGTATCATCTTCTGTACTCCATATCAGACTATATTTCTGTTTTTAATATATTCAGATATATTACTTTTAGATCTATTTACGCAATGTTAACATCTCTTTTAATAGCTATTTATTTTGGACCAAGAGTTATAGAGTTTCTTAAAGGATTAAAGGTCAAACAATACATACAGGAAGATGTTGTAATACATCAAACAAAACAGGGTACTCCTACAATGGGAGGAATACTTATTGCGATGGCCCATTTGACTTCTGTATTTCTTTGGGCAGATCTGACAAATCCCTATATCTGGCTTTGTATCTTTGTATTTGTTGGTTTTGGTCTAATTGGATTTATTGATGACTATCTCAAGGTAGTTCGTAGGCACAATATGGGATTAACTAAAGGTTTTAAGTTTTTAGCACAGGTAATTATTGGCATTATTGCCCTTACACTTTTGATAAAGCTCCCAGGCTATTCAAGCAAACTCTATTTTCCTTTTTTTAAGTGGATCCATCCTGATCTGGGATGGTTTTATATTGTATTTGCCCTTTTTGTGGTGGTGGGTTCTTCAAATGGTGTAAATTTAACCGATGGTCTTGATGGGCTTGCAATAGGTCCAACCGTGATTGTTGCTGGGTGTCTTGCAGTATTTTTGTATGTTGCAGGACATGTAAAAATCGCTCACTATCTTCAGGTGGCATATGTACCTGGGGTTGGAGAGGTTACAGTTTTTTGTGCCTCATTGGTGGGGGCAGGCCTGGGATTTTTGTGGTTTAATGCCTATCCTGCCCAGGTATTTATGGGTGATGTGGGAAGTTTAAGCCTTGGAGCGACCCTTGGATTTCTGGCAATTTTGTGCAAACAGGAACTTGTTTTACCCATTGTTGGGGCGCTCTTTGTAATAGAAACCCTTTCAGTTATTATTCAGGTTGCATATTTCAGATGGACTGGTGGTAAAAGGGTATTTAAAATGGCGCCTATTCATCATCACTTTGAGCTGCAAGGCATACCAGAATCAAAGATTATAGTTAGGTTCTGGATACTTTCAATCCTATTTGCAATGTTAGCACTTAGTACTTTAAAACTAAGATAGTAAATTATGAATAAATTTAATGCAAAAAGAGTAGCTGTTATTGGCGGTGGCATATCAGGAATAGCTGCTGCAAAATTGGCTTCAATAAAGGGTTTTGAAACCATTTTGTTTGAACAAAAAAAAGGAGTTATTGATTCTTATGTAAGAGAGGAACTTTATAATAGAGATATTAAACTAATTGAAGGGGAACATAAAAAAAGTGATTTTTCAAAAATTGATCTTGTGATTTTAAGCCCAGGTGTCCCTGTACATAAGATTAAAGAATTTTTGAATTCTAACATACCTATTATATCAGAAATAGAATTTGCATATAGTTATTTAAAAGATGAGAAAATAATAGGTATAACAGGTACAAATGGTAAAACTACTACAGTTGGAATTATTTCCTGGGTTTTAAATAAACTAGAGATAGATCACTTTGTTGGTGGAAATTATGGAATTCCATTGAGTGATTATGTTTTACACGGAGGAAAAAAAATCCTACTTCTTGAACTCAGCAGCTTTCAGCTTCAAAATATAAAGGATTTTAGATGTAATATTTCTGTATTTTTAAATTTTTCTGAAAATCACCTGGATTTTCATAAAGATATTGATGAATATCTTACATGTAAACTTAATATATTTAAAAATCAGTTATCAGATGATGTTGCCTTAATAAATATGAATCTAAAGCCATTTTTAAATGGATTCACATTTAATTCACAGGTTAAATACTTTTCAAAAGCAGATTTTAAGTTAAAAAATTTAATAGGAGAACACAATCTTGAAAATATTGAAGCAGCATATCTGGTATGTAAAGAATTGGGGATAAGTAAAAAACAGTTTATAGAGGCTGCTTCTGATTTTAGACCTTTTGAACACAGGCTTGAATATGTAGGTGAATTAAATGGAGTTAAATTTTATAATGATTCAAAATCAACAACCCTAAAATCAATAGAAGCGGCTGTAAATTCAATTGAAGACCCTGTTTTATTGATTGCTGGCGGTATATTAAAGGGTGGAGATCCAAAAAAAACAGGGATGTGTATTAAAGATAAGATATCCCATGCATGTGTTTTTGGACAGAGTGCTGATATATTTTATGAAAAATGGAATGAATATTTTCCTGTACATAAAGTAAAGGACATAAAACAAGCAGTATCGTTGTTATTTAACTTGTCAAAGAGTGGAGATGTTATTTTATTTTCCCCTGGTTGTTCAAGTTTTGATATGTTTGAAAATTATAAAGAGAGGGGAAATTGTTTTAAAAAAGTAGTAAAGAGTTTAATGGAAAAGATTAAATAAAAGATATGAATAAAAATCTATCTTCATATAAATTTATTCTTGTTCCAATTGCAATATTAATGATAATAGGACTCATTATGGTATTTAGTGCAAGTAGTATTTATGCTGCATCAAAGTTTAATGATGGGTACTTTTTTATAAAAAAACAGTTCATATTTTTTATAATAGGAATTGTTGCCATATATATAGTCTCCATGATACCAACAGGATTTTTTTATGCAACTAGATATTTTTGGTTGTTGATCTGTTTTACATTATTGGTCTTAACATTGACTCCAATAGGTCATAAAGTTCACGGTGCATGTAGATGGATACCTTTTTTGGGATTTTCTCTTCAGCCAGTAGAATTTTCAAAGATCTTTTTGACAATGTATTTTGCCTGGTTTTTTGGCGAAAAACAGGAAAAGATAAAGAAATTTAGTATTGGTTTTCTGCCGCCAATTTTAGTGACTATTATATTTGCATCTATTTTGATCATTCAGCCTGATTTTGGCAGTGCAGTATTTTTATGTTGCATATTCTTTTTTATGAGCTTGATTGGAGGCACAAGGCTTCTTTATTGGATATGTTCATTAATTCTTTTAGCGAGTTCTGCAATTGTTATGGTTGTTACATCTCCTTATAGGCTGATGAGATGGAAGGCCTTTTTGCATCCATTTGAGCATGCTAAAAAGGAAGGTTATCAACTGGTACAGTCAATATATGGTCTGGCAAATGGCGGGCTTAAAGGGGTTGGACTTGGCTATGGTAAGCAAAAGTTATTTTTTCTTCCTGAAGCACACACCGACTTTATATTAAGTGTCTTAGGTGAAGAGCTTGGTTTTTTGGGAATAAGTCTGGTTTTTTTATGTGTTATCTCTATTTTATATATGGGAGTGAAACTTTCTGTTAATATGCCAGATCTCAAAGATAAATTTTTAGTAGCGGGCATTACCTTTGTAATTGTGTTTTCAGCATTTTTGAATATTTCTGTTGTGTTGGGCATGATTCCACCAAAGGGACTGGCAATGCCCTTTTTAAGCTATGGAGGCTCAAATTTTTTGGCCCTTTCAATTGGAATAGGGTTAATTTTAAGTGCAATTAAGAAAAATGATACAAACCAAAAAGTGTAAAATAGTACTAGCAACAGGTGGTACAGGTGGTCACATATTCCCTGCCCTAGCTGTGGCCAGGGAAATTGAACATTTTGCTCTACAAAGTGCAGAAGTCCTTTTTGTTGGTGGGAAATATGGCCAGGAACAAAAGCTAGTAGCAGACGCAGGCTATAAAATATATCTACTCCCTGTAAAGGGGATTTTGGGAAAGGGTATAAGGGCAATATCAAATATGGGTTTTGTCTTGTATAGCATGATCATTTGTTTTCTGTGGCTTAGAAAGGTTAAACCAGATGCAGTGGTTGGATTTGGAAGTTACGCATCATTTGTTCCAGTTTATGTGGCCTGGAAAATGGGAATACCCACCTGCATACACGAACAAAATAGTTACCCAGGTTTTACAAATAGGTTTTTAGGAAAAAGGGTTGACAGGGTATTTTTGAGTTTTCCAGATGATGTGGGAATATTTGATAAAAACAAAACAGAGGTTCTGGGAAATCCAGTAAGACAAGAAATAATTGAGGCTGCAAAAGTAAGTAACGGTAGTATTGATGGGGGAAATAAGAAGATAAATTTGCTGATTATTGGAGGAAGCCAGGGAGCAAAAGGAATTAATGATGCAGTTTTAGGATCATTGGCTTTATTTAAGAGTATGGGGGTTAGTCTTTACCATCAAACAGGAAAATTAGATTATGAAAGGGTTTTGTCTGTATATAAGTCTGCTGGTCTGAAAAACTACAGGGTGGTTCCTTTTATAGATGATATGACAGAAGCTTATCTCTGGGCTGACCTTGTGGTGTGTAGGGCAGGTGCATCCACTATTTTTGAGCTGGCAACAATGGGAAAGCCAAGTATTTTAATACCTTACCCTTATGCGGCCAATGATCACCAGAGAAAAAATGCCAAATATTTAGAAAAAGTGGGTGGGGCAATGGTGGTAGAACAAAGTTTTTTAGCCAGGAATTCTTTGGGAAATATTGTAGCTGATCTAGTTGCTATCCCTGGCAAGTTAAAAGAGATGTCAAAGGCTGCAAAATCCATTGCTAAACCCGACGCAACAATAAAACTAACTCATAGGATACTTGAACTTAGTAGATGTTAAAAAAGGATGAGAAATAACGCTATGAAAAAGATAAAAAAAATACACATGATTGGAATAGGCGGATCTGGAATGAGCGGGATAGCAGAGGTGTTAATAAATCTAGGATACAGTGTCTCTGGCTCAGACGTGGCTGATAGCGATGTGATTGAGCGGCTTAAAAAACTTGGGGCAAAAGTGAGCATAGGTCACAGTGCAAAAAATATTGAAGATGCTGAAGTAGTAGTTTTTTCCAGTGCTATTTCAGAAGATAATCCAGAGATAATAGAGGCCAAGCAAAGATCCATACCTGTTATCCCAAGGGCTGAGATGTTGGCTGAACTCATGAGGTTAAAGACAGGTATTGCTGTTGCTGGAACACATGGAAAGACCACATCTACCTCCCTCCTTGGAACAGTTTTTATGGAAGCAGGACTGGATCCAACAGTGATTATTGGCGGGAGACTCAATGCATATGGCACAAATGCAGTTTTGGGGCGAGGGGAATATTTAATTGCCGAGGCCGATGAATCTGATGGGTCTTTTCTCTGTTTGTTTCCCATTGTTTCTATGGTTACTAATATAGATGCTGATCATATGGACTTTTATCCAGATCTAGATTCCATAAAGGCTGCCTTTTTAAAATTTATGAATATGGTTCCGTTTTATGGGGTAAATGTAGTGTGTGGAGATGATGAAAATATAATGGAACTAGTGCCAAAAGTTAAGAGATCCATAATTACTTATGGGTTTAAAGAACACAACACAATCAGAGGGGAGATAGTAGAAAAAGGAGCTCTATCCAGATTCAGGATATTTATTGCAAACAAATTCTGGGGTGAATGTGTATTAGGTGTCCCCGGTGAGCACAATGTTTTAAATGCAATGGGGGTTATAGGCATAGCCAATCACTTTGGTATCTCTAAAAAAGATATCCTAAAGGGTCTGGAGGGCTTTAAAGGAGTTGGTAGAAGGCTCGAAAAAAGGGGTGAGTTAGATGGGGTGGTAGTAATTGATGACTATGGTCATCATCCAACAGAAATAAAGACCACATTGAAAACAGTTAAACAAATGTATCCAGAAAAGAGACTGGTTGTTGCCTTTCAACCCCATAGATATACAAGGACTAAGGCACTTTACGGTGATTTTTGTAAATCTTTTGAACTCGCTGATATATTGCTCGTTACTGAGATATATCCTGCTTCAGAAGATCCCATTCCTGGGGTGAATGGTGAGTCTCTGGCCAAGGGAATCAGACAACTTAGCAATACCAATGTTTTCTATTGTGAAGACTTAAACACGTGTCTTTTAAAGGCCAGAGAAATATTTAGGCCTGGAGACCTTTTTCTCACCCTAGGGGCTGGAAATATTTGGAAGGTGGGAGTGGCATACGTTCATGAAAAAGGTGCAGTATGAAGATAATCTCAGAACCTTTTCTCGATAAATTAACTACTATAGGAATTATGTCCAGGTGTGAAGGTCTAATTGAGGCGAGAGGTATTGATGATCTGGAGGAAATAGCAAATTTCTTAGTGAAAAATAACGTAAAAGGTATCTTCCTTGGAAAGGGTTCCAATGTGGTCCCTGGAATAAGCTTTTTGCCACTATTTATAATTAAATTTTTAAATGAGAAATTGGAGGTAATAAGGGAAAAGGAAGATGGTGTAATCATAGAAGTGGGCTCTTCGGTTTTACTTAAAAGACTTATTATGTGGAGTGTGAGAAAGGGATATATGGGACTAGAGAATTTAATTGGAATACCTGGGAGTGTTGGAGGCGCTGTATGTATGAATGCTGGTTCTTATGGTTCTGAAATATTTGATGTTATATCTAAAGTTACCATTTGGCATGAAGATATAGGTATTGTTACTTATTCTAAGGACGAAATAGAAATTTCCTACAGAAAATTTATGCCACCTATGCCTAAAGGCCTATGGTGTGTTGTTTCTGTGACCATGTGTTTAAAGAAATCAAGTAAGAATTTACTTCTAAAGAAGATAAAGGAAACTTACAATAATAAAAAGAAGACACAACCAGTTACATCTAAGACCTGTGGATGTGTTTTTAAAAATCCTATCCAGTATCCTGCTGGATATCTTTTGGAAAAAAGTGGGATGAAGGGATTTTCAGTAGGAAATATGATGTTTTCAGACCTACATGCAAATTTTTTGATTAACAAAGGCAAGGCTACTCCTTTAGAGGCAATGGAAATTATAGAAATAGCACGGTCAAAAGTGTATGAAAATTTTGGAATAAATTTAGATTTAGAAGTTAAAATTTTGTCATAACATGGCAAGAAATATATATAAACAGGAGAAATTATCTGTCAAAATATTAAGACAATTTAAAACAATATTAAAATATTTGTTCTTATATACATTTATAATTGCTTTTTTTCTAGCAATAAGTTGGATTTTAGTAAAGAGTTATAAGTATGTAACTACTACAAAGATTTTTGCTCTGAAATATGTAGAGATAAATGGATTAAAAAATTTAACTAAAATGGATATATTGAAAAAATTAGACATTAATTATGGGAAAAATATATTTGATATAAATCTTTTTGAAATAAAAAAAAGATTATTAAAAGATAAGTGGATAAAAGATGTGATGATAAAAAGGATAATTCCAAATAAGATTATTATTAATGTTACTGAAAGAGAGCCAGTATATATTTTACATGAAAAAAGGTCATTGTATTATATAGATAAGGATGGGACAAAAATAGCAAAATTTGGGAATAAGATATTGGATCTACCAATTTTAGAAATGGAGGATCAACAACTTTTCTCTAAGATAAGTAATTATTTAACAAAAGGCATACCAATAAGTATAGATAGTGTAGGGTGGGTATATATAGGAAATATATATATAAAGTTTTATGACTATAAAAATAAGATTCTATGGAAAATAGATGTTGATAGTATATCTAATAGTCTTAGTACTGCAAAGTTGATTTGGAGTGATATAAAGAGAATTTTAAGAGGAAATAATATAAAGAAAATTACAGTAATAAATTACTTAGGTTGGGTGCAATTTAGAAATTGATTTATAAAAATTAAATAGGGGACAACTCATGGCAAAGGGAGAGATCATAGTTGGTCTGGACATAGGGACTACGAAGATCTGTACAGTTATTGGGGAGAACAAAGGTGGACGGGTAAATATAATTGGAAGCGGAGAAAGTTCTTCTTCTGGCCTTAGAAAGGGAGTGGTTGTGAATATTGAACAAACCGTGAAGTCCATAAAGGATGCCCTAGATGAGGCAGAACAGATGAGTGGGTGCGAGATTAGGTCAGTGTATGCAGGGATAGCAGGTAGCCATATAATGGGATTTAACAGTCATGGGGTCATTCCTGTCAGGGGAGAGGAGATAACAAGAAACGACATTGAAAGGGTGATAGATGCAGCAAAGGCTGTAGCTATTCCTTTAGACAGGGAGGTGATACATATACTCCCCCAGGAGTTTATAGTGGATGATCAGGGGGGTATCGAGGATCCACTTGGGATGTCTGGTGTGAGGTTGGAAGTAAAGGTGCATATTGTAACAGGTGCAGTATCAAGTGCTCAAAATATTATTCGTTCGTGCCATAAGGCCGGATTAGATGTGGCAGATATTGTATTGGAGCCTTTAGCCTCTGCCTATGCCACTTTAACTGATGAGGAAAAGGAAATTGGAGTGGCCCTGGTGGATATAGGAGGAGGTACAACAGATCTTGCTGTTTTTTCAAATGATTCAATAAAACACATCTCAATTTTATCCCTGGGGGGAACCAATCTTACCAGTGATATCGCCTTTGGTTTGAGAACCCCAATGAGTGCTGCAGAGGAGATAAAGAAAAAGTATGGGTGTGCACTTACTGATCTTGTTCAGGACAATGAGGTCATTGATGTTCCCACTGTGGGAGGCAGACCACCCAGGAGACTTTTTAGAAAGACCCTGGCTGAAATTTGTGAACCCAGGATTGAAGAAATACTTGCTTTGGTGGATCAAGAATTAGAGAAGTCTGGCTACAAGCCAATGATTGGTGCAGGCGTGGTCTTAACTGGAGGGAGCTCGCTTATTGATGGTATAGTGGAGTTAGCAGAGCAAGTATTTGGTCTGCCTGTTAGGATTGGCTATCCAAGGGGTATGGGTGGTCTTACAGATATTGTTATGAGCCCTAAATATGCAACTGCTGTTGGCCTGCTTCTTTATGGAGCAAAAAAGGAAAATTTTTCAACTAGCTTCAGGATTAGAGAAAGAAATGTCTTTGATAGACTTCTGTCAAAGATGAAGAATTGGTTTGTGGACATTAGTTAATTTGTAATGAGTTGAGAGTTAATGGGTTAGAGGGTGTATGGGTTTATGCGTTAAAGGGTATATGGGTTGAGGGTTAAAGAGTTGAGAGTTGAATCCAATAAATCTTAAAACCCAATAAACTCAATAAACCCACCAAACTCACAACCCCAAAAGGAGGGAGTTATGGAACATATGGAAATAGTGCCAGAGGGCAATGCCCAGATAAAAGTTATTGGAGTAGGGGGAGGTGGAGGCAATGCTGTTAACAATATGATTGATTCTTCTTTAAAAGGGGTGTCGTTTATAGTTGCCAATACTGATGTTCAGGCCCTTAAGAATTCAATTGCAGAGTATAAAATTCAGCTTGGAGAAAAGCTCACTAAGGGACTTGGAGCTGGAGCAAATCCTGAAATTGGGCGACAGGCAGCTGAAGAAAGTGCAGATGCCATTAAAGAACTTTTAACAGGCAGTGATATGGTATTTGTTACAGCAGGAATGGGAGGTGGAACAGGTACAGGAGCTGCACCAGTTATAGCTCAAATTGCTAAAGAACTTGGTGCCCTTACAGTGGGGGTTGTGACAAAGCCATTTTACTTTGAAGGACCAAAGAGATTGCAGCAGGCTGAGAGAGGGATAAAAAATTTAAAGGAAGTGGTGGACAGTATTATCACCATTCCGAATGATAGATTACTCTCCCTTGCATCTAAAAATGCTACTTTTGTGGAGATGTTGAAAAAGGCTGATGAGGTGTTGTACTATGCTGTTAAGGGCATATCTGATCTTATTTTAGTTCCTGGTCTTATAAATCTGGATTTTGCAGATGTAAAGGCAGTAATGGAGGGAATGGGCCTCGCCCTTATGGGCACTGGTATTGCGAGTGGAGAAGGCAGGGCAAGGGAAGCAGCAATGAAGGCAATTACAAGTCCGCTTCTGGAAGATGTGTCCATTGATGGTGCCCAGGGAATACTTATGAATATTACTGCAGGACCAGATTTAAAAATTCAAGAAGTTGATGAAGCTGCAAATATTATTTATGAAGCAGCTAGCAAAGATGCCCAGATATTTTTTGGAACAGTGTTTGAGGACGACTGTGGTGATGAAATAAGAATCACTGTTATAGCCACTGGAATAGAAAATGGAGAAAAAACAATTGATTCAGCTATAGATCCTTCTGGTGTGAAGAGGATTAGCAATTTGAGGAGATTTGAAAATAGGCCTAAACAGATAAATAGAAGACCAGCTCCTGCAGCTTCTGATGAGGAGAGACAAATCCCAGCATATATCAGGAAGAAATCCGGAAGTGTGGAAGATGATCAAGATTTTATTCAGAACCAAAAAGTTTCTGTTGCAAGTGGAGAAGACGATTTTATATTTGAAGATGAAGAAGACTTTGAAATTCCTTCCTTTATAAGAAAGCAGGTAGATTAAAAAGCAGGGGAAGACCCCTGCTTTATTTAACTTTATAGACCCGTGTCCATGGACAGTGGTCTACAAGCAAACGGAAATGTGGCTTGAACTGGGATGGGTCTTTTAAGAGCATCTGTATCATATTCGAAAAATATATTGTTGAGTCCATTATATAGAATTCTTTAGATATATTATTTAATATGCCGTAGATATCAGATCCAGAAGACCAACGATATTCATGTGTTTTTCCCTTCCCATCTACAATAATTAATCCATCTAGTTTTATTTTTTTATTGTTTGCTATTAAAATACCGTCTCCTATATTTATACTTATTTTGCCATGAAGACTCTGAATCTTACCAGGAAATGGTGTACCTGTAACAATGTCCCAGGTACCAAAATAACTTATCCAGTATGCCAATTTTAAATTCTCCCATGAAAATACCAGATATTGAGGTGGGATATTTGTAATATTTAATTTTTTCTCCTTTAAACTATTTAAAAATCGCTGTGCTTTTTCAGGCCCTAATTTATCCAATTGAGAAACTGGATCTGCCAGATAGATCCTCCATATTAAAGATATTTTTTTTGCGTTTTTGTCATATTTTTCTTTGTTTTCATTATACTCTATTAACTGGCTCTTTGTTATATATTTTATGAGATTACTTGCAAGAAGTGGAGAACTTGAGGTATGCACAAGTGCTAAGGGATAGAGAAAAGGACCATCATGAACTCCACCATCTGCAAAGGATGGCCTTTTTGCGTAGTATTGGCATGCATAACCATAGTCCCACCATTGCCATAGTCTTCCATTTCTGGGAACTATTTTAGACGCCTCTACAAAGGTCTTTGCATATATCTTGGGAAAAATAGGACTCGGAGTAAATTTAAATGATATTTGCACAATCGGTATTAGGACTAATATTGATAATACAATCTGGAAGAGCCATCTTCCAGTTTTGGACAAGAGATTTTTAAACATAAGACCAATTCCAAATCCCAGTCCAACGCCTATGGCTATACCTCCATACATTGCAAATCTATTTCCTAATTTTATGGATAGAGTTCCTAGTAAGAGAAATAAAAGAAACAAAAGATGTGATGGCTTTTTGATTACAAGATAGATAAGCCCCAATACTCCAATTATAAATGTAGGCCAATTATAGGCCATCCTTATAACTGCTTCTGAAAACTTTAGATTTTGTGCTTCTTTTATGCTTTGAAGTACGCTTGGTAATTGAAGAGAACAATTTTTAGATGAGCTAATATAGTGAGGTAGTATCTTGGCATAGTTTAAAAATTCAATTACCCCTCCATAAACAATCATATGGACGGAGCCTTCAATAGATGCTGCTACTCCACCTAAGATTAAGATTAGCCATTCTGTTTTACTGTTTACCATTTTGGCCATTTTTCTGTAGAAAGTTAATACAACTATAGTTGCTATTCCACTTAAGATACCAAATGTAAACATGTATATTACAAGGATACCATCAATGGAATCAGAGATGGAAACTCTTTGTTTATGGTTTAGGATCATAAGAGAAATAAGACTCAACACTATAATAAATAGAGCTAGAGGCCTTCCACTTCCATAAAACCAAATAAAACAATATCCAATAATTCCTGTAAATATAGGGAGTTTAAAGTTTGATAGGTGTTGAGGTATCTGACCTTTTTTCCTGGTATCAAGCCAAATAATTATGGAACAACAAAATGCAACAAAGAGTGCCAGCACCCCAAAGTCTGTATCAAAAAATCCCAGTCTGCTTCGCCCTAAATATCCAAGGCAACATGAGCCCAAAATGCTCGCAACAATTGAACCTTCTAACATATCGTTTTTATATCCAAGTATAACTAAAGGTATTGCCAAAAGAGAACAAAATATTCCAGGGATATAAAATGCCATCTTGCCTACAGGAATATTTGTTGTTTTTGAAATATACC
Organism: Desulfohalobiaceae bacterium; assembly: GCA_027063985.1. Lineage (GTDB taxonomy): Bacteria > Desulfobacterota > Desulfovibrionia > Desulfovibrionales > Desulfothermaceae > Desulfothermus. Next base: position 8,454 of record JAMOQN010000019.1, on the reverse strand, counting down.
TTGTAATTATTCCCAATGGCTCGTTGGGGTTTCTGCTTGTTTTTATAGCAGATGCCATGAAATAATATGCATCATGGGTGGCCATTAGTTTTTCACCATTAATTTCATAGGCCTTGTTTTGCCACTTTGGAAGTTCAATAAATCTGACAAGAATAGGGATTAAAAGACATATGATAAGCACTGAGATAAAAGATATTAGGTTATTTTTATTTCTATTTTTTATCTTCATTACCAGCAAAATCCTCCTGAACGTCTAGGTCTTCTTCAGTTAATGGTTTGTTGTTTAGTTCCTTTCTCAAATCTTTTTTTAGCACTTTACCTATTACTGTTTTTGGCAACTCATCTCGGATTTCAATTTTTTTTGGAACTTTGTAGTTTGCCAGTTTTTGTCTACAAAAAGAAATTATTTCTCGTTTGTCTAGTGTAACGCCAGGTTTTGGTACTATATACGCTTTAACTATTTCTCCCCTTGTTTTATGGCTTACTCCTATTACTGCAGCATCAGCCACTTTGGGGTGTTCATATAAAACTTCCTCTATTTCCCTTGGGTAAATATTGTATCCCCCGGAAATTATAAGGTCTTTTTTTCTATCAACAATGAAAAAGTATCCCTCGTCGTCCATATACGCAATGTCTCCAGTGTAAAGCCATCCATTTCTTAAGGTCTGTTTGGTCTCCTCTGGCCTTTTCCAATATCCTTTCATTACCTGGGGACCTCTTATAATGAGCTCGCCAGGTTCATTTGAGGGAAGTAATTTTGTGCCTGTTTTAATGTCCACAATGGCAGCATCTGTGTCTGGAAAGGGAAGGCCAATTGACCCAAACTTTTTTTTGCCTTTTAGAGGATTTAAATGGGTGATAGGTGAGGCCTCAGTGAGTCCAAAACCCTCTATTATTTCAGCACCTGTTATCTCTTTAAATTTTTTAGACAGCTCTTTGGGCATGGGAGCAGATCCTGTTACACAATAATTTATAGAGGTGAGGTTGAATTGATTTATATTTTTTTGTTGTAAAAGCACCTTAAATATTGCCGGCGCAGATGGAAATATAGTTGGCCTATATTTGTTTATAGCCTTTAAAACTTCCTGGGGCAAAAATTGGGGATAGGGGACGGTTGTTGCTCCAAGTAGTGTGGGAAGATTGAGACACACAGTGAGTCCATATACGTGAAAAAAAGGAAGTAAAGAGAGAAAGACCTCATGTCTTTCTCCACCAATATTATTTAACACCTCTGCAGCCTGCTGAATATTGGCTGTTAAATTGTCATGGGTTAGCATAACTCCCTTTGATAAACCAGTGGTTCCGCCAGTGTATTGAAGGAGGGCAAGGTCACTAGATGGATCTATGTGTTCTGGTTCCATTACTACAGTCTTTTTTAAAAGTAATTTCCATTTGAGAATGTTTTTGCCATTATATGGAACTTTAACGTAAGTGCCTTCCCTTCTAGCCTTAATGGGATAGAGCAGGTTTAAGGGAAACGACAAACTTTCTGATATTGATGTGAAAAATATCTTTTCAAGGGAAAATTTTGGAAGTAATGGTTCTAACTTGGGCCACAACCTATCAAGTGCAATCAAAAAACGACTTTCAGAGTCATTGAAATGATGTATGAGTTCTCTTTCCATATACAATGGATTTGTCATAACACCTATTGCACCAGCTTTTAGTACACCAAAATAGGTTATAATTGTCTGGGGAAGGTTTGGGAGCATTATTGCAACCTTGTCTCCTTTTCTGATCCCCTGTTTTCTAAGGTTGGTTGCTACTAAATCAGTTAAATAATTTAGCTTTTTATAAGAGATCTTTTTATTTTGGAAAATAACTGCCTGTCTATCTGGATATTTTTTTGCTGAATTTATCAAGTAACCAAAAACTGGAAGATGGTCATATTCAATATGAGGTCTTACATCTTCATCATAATGGTCTAACCACGGCCTTGGGATATTTTCAAACATATCTGGCCCCTATAGGTTTATTTGGAAAATTAATTTTATGCATTCATACAAAATTTAAAAATTTTTAAATTAGTAATTTTAACATATACCAAAGTCAAGAAATTTTAGATTTTTTAAGGCAATTAATAGTAGTTTATACAATAATATTGTCCATTAGCTAGTGATTAATATGTGATTTCCTTTGTTGACGTGGGGAGAAAAAAGCATTAGTATCACTCAAGTTTTTTATCTCGCCTCAAATCTTATTTACTGAGAAAAGGTATATACCTATGAGAGAACCAACGGGTCTATTTGTTGATTTTATAAGATATCTGGGAATGTTATTTGTAGGTTTTATTAGAGAGCTTGGGTGTATCTTTATTTTTTTTATAAAAGGAATAGCTTATTCCTTAACACCACCTTTTCAGATACAAAAAATTCTCCAACACATCTATTTTATAGGATTTAAATCAATATTTGTAATTTCTTTAATTGGCCTGTTTACAGGCATGGTATTGGGACTGCAGGGTTATTATACCCTTGTAAAGTTTGCATCAGAAGGTGTTTTAGGTGCTGCTGTGGCCTTGTCTATAATTCGGGAACTGGGACCTGTTTTAACTGCTATTATGGTTATAGGAAGGGCAGGTTCTGCAATAACTGCAGAGATTGGAATTATGAGAATTAGTGAGCAAATAGATGCTTTAGAGACAATGAATATTAATTCCATCAGGTATCTGTTTTCTCCCAGGATTGTGGCTTCCCTTATATGTGTTCCCCTTTTGACCTCAATTTTTGATGTAATAGGCATAATTGGAGGCTATTTAACAGGGGTGCTTCTCCTTGGAATAGACTCAGGAACATATTTTTCAAAAATGGAAAATTTGGTTGATATGAAAGATATTATGGACGGATTTTACAAGGCAATACTCTTTGGTATCTTAATAATTACAATTTGCTGTTATGAGGGATATTTTGTCCATAAAAGAAAAGATGGATTTGGTGCCAGGGGTGTTAGTTCTGCTACCACTGATGCAGTTGTAATTTCATGTGTTCTTGTTTTGGTTGGAGATTATGTGCTTACATCTTTTTTACTATAAAACCAGGTTAGATTTAATATGAAGAGTCCACTTATTGAATTTAGGGATGTCCATAAGAGATACGGGAATAAGATTGTTTTAAATGGCGTAAATTTAAAGGTATATCCTTCTGAAGTTACCACCATTATTGGAAAAAGCGGGGTTGGAAAGAGTGTTACTCTAAAACTAATGATTGGTCTAGATAAACCAGATAGAGGAGATATCCTCTATAGAGGGCATTCTATACATAATATGCCCAAATCTAAGTGGAAGGAATTAAAGAAAGAAATTAATTTTATGTTTCAAAATAATGCCCTTTTTGACTCCATGACAATTTATGAAAATATTGCCCTTCCCCTTGTAGAAACCACCAATATGTCAGATAAAGAAATTAAAAAAAGGGTCCTAGATGTTATGGAGACCTTGGATATTGCAGGCCAGGAGAATAAATATCCGTCACAACTTTCTGGAGGCATGCAAAAGAGGGTGGCCCTTGCACGGGCTGTGGTTACAGATCCCAAGGTGGTTTTATTTGATGAGCCAACTACTGGTCTTGATCCCATTCGTAGAAATAGTGTGTTGGAGATGATACTCAGAAAACAGCGGGAATTCGGCTTTACTGCGGTATTGGTCAGCCACGATGTGCCACATGTGTTCTACATCTCCAGCAGGATTGCAGTGATTGATGACGGCAAAATCATCTTTGAAGGAACGCCCATGGAACTTGAAAATTGTGCTCATCCTGTTGTACATGAATTTATAAATAGCCTGGAATTTCTCAAAAATGACGTTGCTGGAATGATGACGAGCCGAGATTTTGAGAAGTTTTTTGAAAAAATAAGAAGAGAAAAAGCTAGAAAAATATCTTTTATTTTATATGAAATAGATAGATACAATGATCTTATAGAAAAAGTTGGATATATCACTCCATATAATATTGTATGTGAGATAGCCTCTACATGCAGAGAAAGTTGCGGATCAGCTATTGTTGCCATGGGAAAATATGGTATTGACAAGGTGGTTTCAGTGGTGAATGAGACAGATCCAGAGAAAATAAAGACCCATTTAAAAGTGATTGGAAATAATCTTAAACATAGAGAATTTATGCATTCAGATTCATATACCGAGTCATGTGTGGAGTTTGCTATCTATGCAGGATATACAATAGTAGATAATGAAAAGTCTTTAAAACAATTAATAGATGAGGCAAAGGAAAATAGGATTTTGCTTGCAAAATTACTTTGTGGAAAAAAATGAGGGATTTTAGTTATGGGTGACAAAAAATATTACATTGAATTAACAGCAGGAATCTTTGTTTTTATTTCACTTCTGTGTGTTGGATATTTAACCATAAAACTGGGGAAAATGGAGCTTATTGGGAGTAAGTATTATCCAATAAAGGCCAGGTTCAGCAGGATAACAGGCCTTAAGACAGGAAACGAAGTGAGGATATCTGGAGTGGAGGTTGGGAGAGTAAAGGATATTATTTTAAACCCAAAAGACTTTTCTGCAATAGTGGTGATGGAGATTAGAAAAGATATAAAATTGAGCGATGACTCTATTGCATCTATTAAAACAAATGGGCTTATAGGTGACAAATATATAAGTATTTCACCGGGAGGGTCCGATATATATCTTTCTCCTGGCGACATGATTGTTGATACTGAGCCACCTGTAGATTTTGAGGAGCTTGTGAGTAAATATGTCTTTGGCAATGTAAAAAAATAAGGGGAGATTTGCTTATGCAGCGAATAATAATATTTACTTTTATTTTCTTTTTTCTCTTTTCTTCTGTATCTTTTGCCAAAGAGCCCTCTGATACATTGAAAAAATATATTGATAAGACCTTTGAAGTTTTTAAAACCTATGATAATCCCACTAATTCAACAGAGTACAAATTAGAATTTGAAAATAAATTAATTGACCTTGCAAAGGACATCTTTGCCTTTGACATAATGTCCAGGATGGTTTTAGGACGACATTATAGGGAGTTATCAAAGGCTCAACAAAAAGAATTTGAATGTCTTTTTATTGAATTACTTGCACAAAATTATTTTGACAAAATTTTAAGTCATGTTGACGATATTAAAAAATTTCCAAAAGATAATATAAAAATCATTGACCAGACAATATTTTCCAGTAGAAAGGCCGAAGTAAAAACAGAAATAAAATATCAGGATAAATACACACCTGTAAATTATAGATTTGTATTTTTAGGAAAAAAATGGAAAATTTATGATGTATATGTAGAGGGAGTTAGTTTGATAAAAAATTATAGAAGCCAGTTTAAAGATATGCTGTTAAAAAAATCACCTAAAAAAGTTATTGATGAGTTAAGGGCGAAGTTAAAGGATACTAAGTGTAATAAAAAATTTAATAATGGTTGTTTTAAATTAAGGTCTCTGTATTTTATGTGTAATAGAGGATTGTGGTATGCGAATTAAAAAAGAAGTTATCTGGATAATCTTAATTATTTTTTCTTATTCGAATTTAGCTTTAGCAATTAAGAATAGTTCTAATTATGACGATATTATGTCAGAAATAGAGTCTGAATACAGTGATGAAAACACAAAAAAAGTGAGTGATCCTTTAGAGCCTGTTAATCGAGTGATGTTTAAAATAAATGACAAATTGTATTTTTATTTTTTTAAGCCTGTAGCAAAAACATATACAGAGATAGTACCTCTAAACTTTAGACAAGGTATATCCAGGGCATTTACAAATATAAAATATCCTATCAGGGCTGTAAATTATATTTTAGAATTTAAGTTTGTAAATTTTTTTAAGGCCACTTGTCGATTGATAATAAACACCGCTCTGGGCTTTGGTGGGCTTTTAGACCCTGCTTCTGGGATCAAGTCCTTAAAAAAACCACCTAAAGCAGATACTGGTCTTACCCTGGGCAAATGGGGCCTTGGCCATGGGGTATATGTTGTGTTGCCAGTTTTTGGACCGTCTTCCTTAAGGGATGGTGTAGGGACTATTGGAGATTATTTTTTAAATCCAATTACTTATGTTGAACCAGCCTATGCTTCCTATGGAATTAAGGGAGGAGAAAAGTTAAACTATTTATCCCTTCACCTTGGAGAATATGAAGATTTAAAATCTGCAGCAATGGATCCATATATTGCTGTTAGAAACGCATACATTCAACATAGAGATTCCCTCTTGTCCAATAATTAGTCATAGTAGGTTACCACATAGTTCAACGTTCCACGTTCAATGTTCAATGTTTAATGAACCCAGAACCTCGAACATAGAACCTAGAACTTAATCAAAATATTCCTCAAAAAATATCTTCCAGGGTATTCTCAGAATGGTTCGACTTATAAAAATAAGAAATGCTACCCATCACAATTTAAAATCTATTAATATTGATATTCCAAGGGATAAATTTATAGTAATATGTGGACCAAGTGGGTCTGGTAAATCTACTCTGGCATTTGATATTATTTATGCTGAGGGCCAGAGACGTTATGTGGAATCCCTATCAGCCTATGCCCGTCAATTTCTACCTCAACTTGAAAAGCCGAAAGTGGAAAAAATAGAAGGACTTACCCCTTCTATAGCAATTGAGCAACACAATATTTTAAAAAATCCAAGATCCACTGTTGGAACTGTTACAGAGATATATGATTATTTAAGGGTATTATTTGCCAGGGTAGGGAAGATATATTGTCCAAAATGTGGTATTGAGGTCAAATCCCAAAGTGTTGATGAGATTATAGATTCCATTTTATCGCAAAAACAAATGCATAAGTTTATGATCCTGGCACCTGTAGTGGAATATAAAAAAGGAAGTTTTGTAGACCTTTTTAAAAAGCTCAGATCTCAAGGCTTTGTACGGATATATGTTGACGGTCATTTATGCCTTTTGGACAGTCCCCCAGAGTTAGATAAAAACAAAAAACACAATATCTCAGTAGTGGTTGATAGGCTCATTTTAAGAGACAATATCAGAAAGAGGCTATCAGACTCAATAGAACTGGCCTTAAAATTGGGGGATGGTAGGGTTATAATTAAATATATAGATGGAGATGAAGTTTTCTATTCAACAGAGGCGGTCTGCCCCAGATGTAGTAGAAGTTTTCCAAAATTAACTCCCCAACTCTTTTCTTTTAACAGCCCCCAGGGGGCATGCGACCATTGTCTTGGAATTGGGGCAGTTGAACGATTTGATATAGACCTTATGGTTCCAAATAAAGGACTTTCTGTTTTAGACGGGGCTATATTGCCCTTAAGAAAAGCAAGACTCTTCTCAAAAGTTAAGCCCTTTTTGATAAAAATTTTTGAAAAATATGGAGAGGACATAAAAAAAAGTTATAGTGAGTTGTCAAGGGAGATCCAAGATAAAATTTTTTTTGGTGACAGAGAGATTGGGTGGGAAGGTGTGATTTCTCTCATTGAAAAGGGAAAGAATTATATAGGAAATTCAATATGGATAGATGAGTTTTCCAAATACAGGCACAAGGTCACATGTCCAATATGTAAGGGGAGTAGATTAAAACAAGAGGCTCTGTCTGTAAAAATATATGGGGCTTCAATATTTGATGCATGTTCATGGTCTATTAGGCGTTTGTATGAGTGGTTGAATACCCTTAAATTTACGGGGATGGAATCAAAGATAGCTGAACCCCTTTTAAAGGAAATAAAATCAAGACTCAAATTTTTGAGGCAGGTGGGGCTTGATTATCTTTCATTATCAAGGGAAATGTCCACGTTATCAGGAGGCGAAGCCCAGAGGATCAGGCTGGCTGGACAACTTGGTTCTGGGTTAGAAGGTATTATATATGTCTTAGATGAACCAAGTATAGGATTACATCCAAGAGATAATAAAAGGTTGTTAAAATCCCTAAAAGAGTTAAAAGACAGAGGAAATACTGTAATAGTTGTAGAACACGACAAAGATACAATCAATGAGGCTGACTATATTATTGAATTAGGACCTGGCTCAGGCATGTTTGGTGGGGAAGTTGTGTATTTTGGAGATTTAGAGGGACTGTATAAAGCAAGTACATTGACAGGAAAGTATTTGCGAGGGGATTTAAAAATTAATTTAGTATCTAAAAATCGAGCCCCACGGGGATTTTTGAAATTAAGGGGTGTTAGTACAAATAATTTGAAAAATATTGATATAGACATCCCACTTGGAGTTCTGGTATGTGTTACTGGAGTTTCAGGATCAGGAAAGAGTTCTTTAATTTGTGATACTTTGTATAAGCACCTACTTTTATCAAAGGGACAGGCTGTTGAAAATCCAGGGAAAATTCAGGGCATAGAAGGGGTGGAGAATATTGAAAATGTTATTTTTATAGATCAATCTCCAATTGGAAGGACACCACGCTCTAATCCTGCTACATATACCAAGGTATTTGATCACATTCGAGAGCTATTCTCAAAAACAAAGGAAGCAAGGCAAAAGGGCTATAAACCAGGGAGATTTA
>JAMOQN010000018.1 GCA_027063985.1 Desulfohalobiaceae bacterium | reverse complement strand
GGTGTAACTCCTGGAATTGATTTTGGACAAAATGGTGAAGGTTTTATTAGATTTTCATATGCCAACTCCCTGGAAAATATAAAAAGGGCAATGGATAGAATTGATAAATATTTAAATGGTTGATAGGGCATTTTCATGGACAATTATTTTGCAGTCATTGAGATGATTGCCGAGAAAAAGATAAAAGAAGCCATGAAAAATGGGGAATTTGATTCACTACCTGGAAAAGGTAAACCTATTAAATTAGATGATGATTCACACATCCCTCCTGAATATAGACTTGCATATAGAATACTAAAAAATGCTGGTTACACTCATCCAGAGGTAGAACAGAGAAAAGAGGTACAAAATATATGTTCAATGTTAGAAAATTGTGAGGATGAACAGGAAGTATATAAAAAGGTGCAGAAATTAAATTTAATTGTAGCCAAGATAAATATGAAGAGAAAGACTCCTGTTTATTTAGAATTAGATCAAATATATTATAAAAAGGTAGTTGAGAGGATTAGGGTAAAAAATAAAAGGAAGACAAAATGAATAATGAATATTCTGAAAGTTTACTTGTACATTTTCGTCGTGTAGAAAAGCTTAAAAAAGATTCTTTAAAATATCCCACATATAGCTTAAATGAAAGGCAACTCTGTGATCTAGAACTACTTTTAAATAGGGCATTTTATCCCCTAGAAGGTTTTTTAAATGAAAAAGAATATATTTCAGTATTGGAAAATGAAAGGCTCACTGATGGAACCGTGTGGCCAATTCCCATTTGTTTGGACGTGCCCAAAAAGGTGGTTGATAAGATTTCAGTTGGAGAGCCTTTGGCCCTACTTGATGGTGAAGGATTTTTGCTGGCAATATTTCATGTAGAGGATATATATTGTCCAGACAAAAGATATGAGGCCAAAAAGATATATGGAACTGAAGATGAAAATAAACATCCTTCGGTTTTTACTCTTTATCATGAAACCCACGAATATTATTTAGGTGGAAGGCTTGAGGGAATTTCCCTTCCCATTCACTACGATTTTGTAGAACTAAGAAAGCCGCCATCAGAGGTGCACAGGTTTTTTTCTTCAATGGGATGGAGAAATGTAATTGGCTTTCATACAGAAAAGGCCCTGCATTGTGCCCATAAGGAGATGATTTTAAAGGCAGCAAGGGAAGTAAATGCTTCTATTTTTTTAAATCCTGTTGTGGGTATACCAGATCCTAGAGATTTAGATCACTTTACAATGGTGAGGTGTTACCAGGCTTTTGTAAAACATTTTCCAAAGAACATTATAACACTGGCCTTGCTTCCATTTGCAAGTAGAAAGGCTGGTCCTAAAGAAGCAGTACTCCAAGCCATAATTAGAAAAAATTATGGGTGTACCCATTTTTTAGTTGCCCCAGACCATGCTGATCCATTTATGCATTCAGGTAACAATACAAACCTATTTTATCCTTTAGGTGCTGCTCAGGAAAAGGTAAAGGAATATGAAGATGAAATTGGTATAAAAATGGTGCCTCTTACTCCAATGGTTTATTTTGAAGATGAAGGTAGATATATTCCTGAAAGTGAAGTAAAAGAAGGCATGAATGTTAAGAGACTTTCTTCTGCTGAACTGAGGCGCAGGCTTGAGTATGATTTAGAAATTCCTGAGTGGTTTTCCTTTAAAGAGGTTGTACAAGAGCTAAAACACACCTATCCTCCTAGACACAAACAGGGTTTTACTGTATTTTTAACAGGTCTTCCTGGTGCTGGAAAATCCACTATTGCCAAGATATTGTATGTAAAGTTTATGGAACTTAGGGATAGGCCAGTTACGCTTTTAGATGGAGATATTGTTAGAAAATATCTCTCTTCAGAACTCACATATTCAAAGGAACACAGGGAGATAAACGTACGTAGAATTGGTTTTGTTGCCAGTGAAATTACCAAAAATGGGGGGATAGCTATTTGTGCCCCAATTGCACCATATGAAGAATCAAGAAGATATAACAGAGAACTTATTAGTAGATATGGTGGATATATAGAGGTCTATGTTGCGACTCCGTTTGATGTGTGCATGCAAAGGGATAGAAAAGGTATGTATGAGAAGGCAAAAAAAGGACTTATAAAGAATTTTACAGGCGTTGATGATCCCTATATCCCACCGAAGAATCCAGAAATTACAATAGATACAACAGAACTAACACCCCAGGAGGCAGCTCAACAGATTATTTTGTATTTAGAAGAGCAGGGGTATATAAAGTAATTGTTAGCTCAATATTCATCGTCATCATCTGAGTCAAAATCACAACTTACGTCACTGCTATCATTATCTTCTTCCTCCTCCCCTTCATCATCGTCATCATAATCCATAACATCATCAATGTCATCGAGATCCTCGTCTAGATACCTTTCCTCCACAATATATGAAGATGTTGCTGTTTGGTGGGATTTAGATGTGAATGATTTAAACACAACAAATAATGTTGCTACTATAGCAAGAATAGGTAAAAATATTGATAATATATTCATACAGGTCTCCTGATTTTAATTCCAGGAGTTGGGAGTAAGCCGGGTTCTGTTTTAGGTCGTCATTCATCTGGGACAGAGATTACTCCCTGCCTCAAGCGACCTACCCGAAGGCGTGGACCGGGCCAGTCCAAAATGCCTTCCTATTTGGTCTTGCTCCAGACGGGGTTTGCCTAGCCTGCTGTGTCACCACAGCAGCTGGTGAGCTCTTACCTCACCGTTTCACCCTTACCCCACACCCACTTTGGGATAGATCAACTTATAATTATACAGGCTAGTCTTGACCAAAGTGGGTGTGGGGCGGTCTATTTTCTGTGGCACTGTTCCAGGGATCACTCCCTCTGGGCGTTACCCAGCGTCCTGCCCTGTGGAGCCCGGACTTTCCTCCCCCAGAAAAATTCTGGGAGCGACGACCCTCCAACTCCTGGATTTTTCATTTTTTTATCTTATTATTTTTTTTATTGTCAAGAAATAAGTCGCTTTAGCAGCTTTTTCTCGGGGAAAAAGAAATTAAAGCATTTTCTGGTTTTTATGCCATTATTTCCTATTACACCGCAAGTTATACCTTTCTATTCTCACCGATAATTGCTGTAATATAAGACTTTTAGTTGATCTTTCATGTTGAGAATGATTAAAGAAAAGGATATAACTAAAAAGAATTTTTTGCCTTAAAAAGGACAAAAAAGGTTTTACTCTAAGTGAACTGGAGAGCTACAACAGTATCCACTTTAAAGTAAAAGGAGGTCATCATGAGGGTATGGAAGAAGAGTCTTTCTCTGGTGATAGTGGGGATCTTTCTGTTTCCCTTTCTGGTCTATGGACTAACTTTTACCCCTGAGGTAGCCAAGAGGAGTAAAAAGGAACTACAGATCAGGAGGTTCTTTGGAGTATGTCCCCCTTTTTATCTCAGGGACGAGCAAGGTAGAATTATTGATCCTGTCCACGGCAAGAATGCGAATGAACCCTATAGTCCAGAAAAGACCTGTGGCGCCTGCCATGACTATAAGCTCATTACTTCTGCTTACCACTTTCAACAGGGCAGGGGTGAGAAGGTCCCCTTGTGGATGGCCAAACGCTATCCTTGGGTCAAGTCACCCGGGCAGTATGGCGGACGCTGGTGAAGCCCTGCGCCATTGTTCCCCCAGTTAGCGGGAAAGAAGAATGCATCGGCCAAGGTTATTGACCTCACCTCCTTCAAGTTTGTATTGGCCTGTGGAAAGTGTCACCCTGGAGGGGGGCCTTTAGAGATTGACAGGGAAGACCATAGGTATGATGAGTACATGAAAAAGAAGGGTTACAAACCAGCAGGGGATAATGATTTTGACGGTGATTATTTTAAGGCCCTTTGGAGCAAGACAGGAGTGCTGGAGGCCGACTGTCTTCTCTGCCATCTGCCGGTATACGACTACGAGGAGAGGGTAAGCCAGATAAAGCTCTTTAATTTCCGCTGGGCAGCCACGGCTGGAGCAGGTCTTGCTAAAATAATAGGGTCTGTTAAGAAGGGTGAAATCCCAAAGGTGGTTTATAACCTGAAGTTTTTTGATTCTCAGGGCCGAGTAAAACTGCCTATAGTTAGGGAAGTGCCTAGGGAAAATTGTCTCTTCTGCCACACGGAGAGTGATTACAAGAAGAGGGGAGCCAGTTACAAGATGCGCGATGATGTCCATGCCCGAGCTGGTTTGAGGTGTGTGGATTGCCATAAGGCAGGTAGTCAGGCAGAGGACAAAAGGATTTCTGGTGTGGAGAAACATGAAATAGGCAAAGGAGATGATCCTGGAGATTTTGTTCGTGACGATCTAGACAATAGTGTTAGAGAATGTATGGATTG
>JAMOQN010000017.1 GCA_027063985.1 Desulfohalobiaceae bacterium | reverse complement strand
CACCAATTTAAACATTCTTCTCTTTCTTTATTTTTATACTATAGGTCTTAAAATGGTGATCCACCAAGCATGAAGTTTTTACTGTATTCTCAAGAAGTTGAGTAGATATAATGTCTATCCAATGGAGTTTACCCTTATCATCTGAAAATGAAATCCTCTTTCCATTTTCAAACCTTCCCTTGTGAAACCAAATATCAGGTGGAAGTAGCCATGTCCTTCCAAACCTTTCCTCAAATTTTATAAACTCTACAAAATCTCTTGGAAACAATAGGTAAAGGGCCAAATCTTCATCAGTTGCTTGGCGTTTTATCTCTTCTTCAAGCTCTTGTTTCTTTTTTTGAATATCCTCATTCTTAACTAAGTCTCTTTTTACAGAAGTTCCGGTTCTTATTTCATTTTTAAATACTTTTTCATAGATCCATTCTGGGGGATCGTAAAAAGGGAATGGACCATAGCCCCCAAGTAAAAGTCTCTTTAAATCATCAGATGGCTGTTCATATCTTCCGTACAAAATATTGCTAACAGCTGTTGACCAGAGGATTTGACTTCCTGGAGTTATTGGCCAAATATCTCCAAGTTCCAGTATAACCATTGATAATTCTTTAAATATCTCATTTATTCTAGACAAAAGTCCCAATTCTTCTGCCTGCTCATACGCCATGGACACAGCACCACCAGTGAGTCTATGTGCATGTACAAGGGGATCTATGCCCCTAAAAGGACTTTCAAACTCTGCATAGTATCTTCTTTCAAATCGAATAATCTCTGAGGTCTCCACTATCGCATCAACATTTAATCCCTTTGGTTTTATATCGTATTCTTCTAGCAACTGGATAAGAGACAGGGCTGGGGCTTGAGAATACCAGGCTCCGTATCCGTGATCACACACCTCAACTATTTTAACTCCAGCTTTAATTGCTGCCACCATCCTTGCAAGGTCATTTCCATCTGTATTATGACCATGATATGCAACTACAATTTCAGGGAATTCTGATCTTATTGCCCCAATTAAATCAGATATCCTTTCTGGAGGACCTACTGCAGAGGAATTTTTTATACTTAAAATTATATCTTCTCCAAACAGATCCACAATTTCTTGAACCTTTGATAAATAGAATTTATTGGTGTGATCTGCGCCAATACCAAAACATAGGGAAGGCATAAAAACCTTTCCAGCCTTTAATACTTCTTCTCCTATTACTTTCATATTGGGGATGTGGTTCATAAAGTCATATACCCTAAACACATCCACATATTTTGCAAACTGGGATATCACTTTTCTGATAACATTTTCAGAATATGGACGATAACCAAAGAGATTATTGCTCCTAACGCCAGCTTGAATAAGTGTATTTGGCATTGACTTTCTGACAAGTCTTAACTTCTCAAATGGATTTATCTGTTTTTTCATGAGATCCACGTGAACCGAGGCCCCACCTGTCACTTCAAAGGCAAAATAACCCACCATATCCCTAGTTGCAGCTGCCCGAAGCGTAGTCCAAGGCATGATACGCCCCTTAAAATCTGATTGCGACACATCTCTCTCATTATTTGTGAGGAGATATCCATCAAAGTTTTTTACATATTCTATTATTTCCCTGTTTGTCATTTCTCTTAACATAAATTTTCTCCCCATCACACTGAATTCTATTCCAATTTACAATTTCCGATTTACAAATCACTAATCACCAATCACAAATCACGATTTCCGAATCACCAATCACTAATCACGAATCACGAATTACGAATTACTAATCACAAAAAACAGTGAACAGTCACGTAGGGCAATTCATGAATTGCCCCTACAATTGGGCAAATATGGAATTTGCGCCCACAATCGGGCAAATATGGAATTTGCCCCTACGTGTCGGGTATGGAATCCATGGGCGAATATTGGGCGGATATGGAATCCGCCCCTACGCCCCTTTTCCTGTTCACCAATCACAATTTCCGATTTACAAATCACGATTTCCGAATCACCAATCACTAATCACCAATCACGAATCACAAATCACAAATCACGAATCACGAAATATACGGATTAAATCCATAGGCATTTAACTCAGCAATAAACCTCGCTAATTTATCCATTTCATCTCCCTGTTCTCTATAATTTAATAGTTCAGGATGGTTATCAATGTATGTGGTATCAAAATTTCTGCTCCTAAAATCAGGTTCTTCAATAATTGCCTTATAATAAGGTATAGTGGTCTTCACTCCAACGATATTAAATCCATCAAGCGCCCTTCTTAATCTGTCCACGGCTTCTTCCCATGTAAAACCATACACTGTTAATTTCACTATGAGAGAATCATAAAACTGAGAAATTTCATACCCCTGATAAACAGCTCCATCTAGCCTGACTCCGTGACCGCCTGGTGATTGATAGGCCTCTATTAGTCCTGGATTGGGCATAAATCCCTGTTTAGGATCTTCGGCATTGATTCTCAGTTCAATGGCACAGCCTCTCACATTAACATCTTCCTGTTTTATGGATAATTGTTCTCCAGAGGCTACTTTGAGTTGTTCCCTCACAATATCAATTCCAGTTACCATTTCAGAAACTGTGTGTTCTACCTGAATCCTGGTGTTTACCTCTAAAAAATAGTAATTATTATCCACATCCACTAAAAATTCAACTGTGCCTGCACTCTTGTATCCTGCCAATTTAGCGGCTCTAACTGCTGCTTTACAAATCTCTTTATCCACTTCCTCTGGCAAAAAAGACGGAGCTATTTCTATTAGTTTTTGATGCCTTCTCTGAATTGAACAATTCCTTGATCCCAGGTGAATCACATTTCCAAAATTGTCTGCTAGTATTTGTACTTCAACATGGCGAGGCTCAACTATTCCCTTCTCAAGATAAATATCTTCGTTTCCAAAGGAGATTTTTGCCTCTGATCTAGCAAGCTTAAGCCCTGATATTAATTGTTCTTCTGTATTCACTACCCTAATACCTTTGCCTCCACCCCCTGACACTGCCTTTATCATTATTGGAAAGCCATATCTTTTAGCAAAATCAAGGGCTAATTTCTCTCCTTCTTCTCCTTCAGGCAACGTCTTAGTTCCAGGAATCAATGGTATTCCAACACTTTCCATAATCTCCCTTGCAATTACCTTGCTGCCCATTTTGCAGATTATATCAGATGGCGGACCAACAAAAACAAGGCCCGCTTCCCTGCATTTTTGAGGAAAATCAGGATTTTCCGATAAAAATCCATATCCTGGATGAATGGCATCAGCCCCAACCTCTTTTGCTGCATGGATGATTTTTTCAATATTTAAATAATCTTTCCTCGGCCCAGGTCCTATACAAACTGCCTCATCTGACCTCATCACATGAAGGGAAAATCTGTCGGTTTCTTCATAAATGGCCACTGTTTTTATACCGAGTTCTTGGGCTGACCTCATAATTCTTATGGCAATCTCTCCTCTATTTGCAACAAGCAACTTCTTTATCATACTATCTATTCCCCCTTCTGAATTACGATTTAGTGTATTGGTGTATTAGTGTATTGGTATAGTGGTGTATTAGTATATTTGTATATTAGTAATTGGTATATTAGTAATTGGTATATTTGTATATTGGTAATTGGTATATTAGTAATTGGTATATTAGTATTTTGGTATAGCTTTTGACATACATCAAAAAAGTCTATTAACCACTACACCACTACACCACTATACTACTATACCACTACACCACTACACCAATACACCAATTAACATGTCTTAAGCAGCTCCACAATATCTTTTCCATCTATCTCTTCTAACAACACATCTACATGTTCCCGCCTTGAAGTATCAATCTTTTTCCCGCAATAATCAGGATGTATTGGCAATTCTCTATGTCCTCTATCAACTAGTGTAAGTAGCTCAACCTTGGCAGGTCTCCCAAAATCTAATATTGCATCAAGGGCAGCTCTCACTGTCCTTCCTGTGTAAATTACATCGTCTATAAGTAAGATATTTTTGTCGTTTATATCAAATTGAATCTCTGTTTTGTTTATTATGGGGTGCTTATCCAAAGAAGTCCAATCGTCCCTATAAAAATTAATATCCAGCTTACCCAAAGGAATTTCAGTTTTTGAATTTTCCTGTAGTATATCCTTAATCCTCTGTGCCAGATACACCCCCCTTCTATATATACCAATGAGGGCTAGATTTTCGCATTCTCCATGTCTTTCCAGGACCTCAAAGGCTAGTCTCTGGATTACTCTTTTTATTTGATTTTTGTCTAAAATTACCACTTTATATCCCATTTTTATAAACTCCTAAAAGAGATTAAAAAATATTAATAATGACATTAATGGAAAGGCCTTAAGTAAGGGGAAAATCATTATTGATTTTAAAGATAATGTCAACTATAGTTTAAAGAAGAGCTTATATAAAACTATTTTTTGGGATTAACGATATTTCAAACAGAGGAGATAATTCAATGGCAAAAATAATGGTAACAGGAGGTGCTGGTTATATAGGATCCCATGTAGTTAAACTCCTTGGTGAGTGTGGACACAAGTTAATTGTATATGATGACCTGTCCAATGGAAATAAATGGGCTGTATTATATGGAGATCTGATAAAGGGAAATGTAGGAGATGAAGAATTATTAAACAAAGTTTTTAAACAATTTAAACCAGATATAGTTATGCATTTTGCTGCTTTTATTCAGGTCAATGAGTCAGTTAAAAAGCCAATAAAATATTATCAGAACAACACATCAAATACCCTTACCTTGATTAAGGCCATGATAAACAATAATATAAATAAATTTATATTTTCCTCAACTGCAGCTGTATATGGAATTCCATCCAAAATTCCAGTAACAGAAGATCACCCTCTAAAACCTATTAATCCTTATGGACAATCCAAAACCTTTGTTGAAAAAATTTTAAAGGATATATCTTATTCGTCAAACTTTAACTACGTATCTCTCAGATATTTTAATGTGGCTGGCGCTGATCCAGATTGTAAAATAGGCCAGGCCTACAGGGAATCTACCCATTTGATCACAAGGGCACTTAAAACAGCTAAAGGAGAATATGAAAAGCTACAGATTTTTGGGACTGATTATCCCACAAAAGACGGCACCTGTGTAAGAGATTATATTCATGTTGTAGACCTTGCAGAAGCACACATACTGGCAATGGATTATCTACTAAATCAAAATGTTAGTGATGTGTTTAATTGTGGTTACGGCCATGGTTTCACAGTAAGAGAGGTAGTAAATACAGTTAAAAAAGTTACGCAAATAGATTTTTTAGTGGAAGAGACTGATAGAAGAGAAGGAGACCCTCCTGAGCTAGTAGCAGACAGCTCAAAAATAAAAAATGTGCTCAAGTGGAAACCTAAATATGATAATCTGGAGTTTATCATAAAAACTGCATGGGAATGGGAGAAAAAATATACAACAGAAATAAAACCTAATTCGTAATTCGTGATTTGTGATTCGTAATTCGTAATTCGTGATTGGGGAAGGAGAGTTATTTAGAGGAAAACATTTTCTTTACTAATCACTGTTCACGAATCACTAATCACTGTTCTTTGTTTTTTCTTTAATTTAAATGTACAAATCTCCATTTTTAGAATGTAATGATCTTAAAGTACCCAAAAAAAGAATTTTCCGCAACATACTGTTTCAATTTGATAAAACAACAAGCCAAAATTATGTATTATTTTTTTAACAAAAAAACAAACTGGGCTTGACTAAGTTATATTTAGCATTTATAACGTATTTTGTGATTCGTAATTCGTGATTCGTGACTGGGGAAGGATAGTTATTTAGAGGAAAACATTTTCTTTACTAATTACTGTTCACGAATCACTAATCACTGTTCTTTGTGAATTGATTATTTTTTAATTTTAATTTATGAATCCATCTTGTTTTCTTTGTTTTGTAAAATAGAAAAAATTTTTGAATAATGAGGAGGTAGTAAAATGGAAGAGTACATTAAACAAGCTTTAGAAATTGTTAAAGCCCAGGCAAGTGTCAGAAACATGACTGAAGAAGAAATTACTTCAATGGTAAAATCCCTGGCTAATCAATTAAAGGGTTTAATGGAAGGAAAGGAAGCAGAAGGAGTAGAAGAGGAACAACAACAGCCACCAGTAGATCCTAAAAAGGCTATTAGAGAAAAATCAGTAGTATGTCTTGAATGTGGAAAATCTTTTAGAATCCTTACTAAAAGACATCTTAAGAGCCATGGTTTAACACCTGAAGAATACAAAAAGAAATGGGGATACAAAAAAACACAATCCTTAATTGCAAGGTCCCTTGCAAGGGAAAGAAGAAAGAAAATGCAAGAGATACAACTCTGGAAAAAGAGAAAAACAGCATAATTAAAGAAAGTACAACTAGCTGCAACATAAACAAAAAGCCCTCTTCAATGAGAGGGCTTTTTATTTTTAACATATAAAAAAGACGGACATCTTTGTCCGTCTTATGTAAACACGGAGAGGGAGGGATTTGAACCCTCGATAGAGGTTTTAGCCTCTATACTCGCTTAGCAGGCGAGCGCCTTCAGCCAGCTCGGCCACCTCTCCTTGTCTCAAATGGAAGCTATATTTTATATTTGTTGCCATCTTATGTCAAGTATTTTTCTACAAACCAAAAAATAGACTTTTACTCTTATAGGGTGTATAATGTCTTGTTGTGAATTTGTGATTCGTAATTCGTGATTTGTGATTCGTGGATGGGTTGACGGGTGGATGGGTGGATGA
>JAMOQN010000016.1 GCA_027063985.1 Desulfohalobiaceae bacterium | reverse complement strand
TATTTTTCTACAAACCAAAAAATAGACTTTTACTCTTATAGGGTGTATAATGTCTTGTTGTGAATTTGTGATTCGTAATTCGTGATTTGTGATTCGTGGATGGGTTGACGGGTGGATGGGTGGATGATGCACCAATAACCAATACACCAAAATAAAAAATAATCAGTTTCCTAAAATCTGTTCACTGTTCTTTGTGATTCGTAATTCGTGAATAGGTGGATGGGCAAATGGGTGGATGGGTGGATGAGGTACCAATATACCACTACACCAATAACCAATAACTAATAACCAATAACCAATACACCAGTAGGTTTAATATTACCTTTTACTAAATAAAAACAAAGGGAAGTTTTAAGTATGACCAATAATAAAACAAAGTTTATTTTTATTACTGGAGGCGTTCTGTCATCTTTAGGCAAGGGACTGGCAGCAGCCTCAATAGGGGCATTGCTCAAGACAAGGGGATTAAAGGTCACCATTCAAAAATTGGATCCATACATAAATGTAGATCCAGGGACAATGAACCCTTTTCAGCACGGAGAGGTGTATGTAACTGACGATGGAGCTGAAACCGATCTGGACCTTGGGCATTATGAAAGATATCTAGGAATTCCCATGGGTAAACACAATAACTGCACTTCTGGAAGCGTTTATTATGAGGTTATAAAAAAAGAGCGCAGGGGTGATTATCTAGGAGGCACTGTCCAGGTTATTCCCCATATAACAGATCAAATAAAACAATCTATTTTAAACGTAGTAAAAAATGGCGAAGATGTTGCCATAATTGAAATTGGCGGCACTGTTGGGGATATTGAGGGGCAACCTTTTTTAGAGGCTATCAGACAAATGCGCTATGACCTTGGAAAAGAAAACGTTTTATATATCCACTTAACATTGGTTCCGTACATTAAAACTGCTGGAGAGCTAAAAACAAAACCCACCCAACACAGTGTAAAAGAACTCAGAAGCATAGGGATTCAACCGGATATTATTTTATGCAGAAGTGAGATGGAACTCAATGAAGGGATAAAAAGAAAAATTGCCCTTTTTTGTAATGTTGACCCAGATGCTGTTTTCTCTGCTGTAGATGTTGAGAATATATACGAAGTCCCCCTTACATTTTACAATGAAGGTATAGACCAAAAAATAGCAATAATGTTAAAACTTCCTGCAAAAAATCCAGACCTTACACCATGGATAAATCTTGTAAAGAAACTAAAATCATTAAACCCAGGACCTAAAATTGCTATTGTTGGAAAATATGTAGACTTAAAGGAATCCTATAAAAGTTTACATGAGGCCCTAGTTCATGGTGGAATAGCAAATAATGTAAAACCAGAGCTGGTCTATGTAAACTCTGAAGAGTTGACACAAGAAAATGTGCATGAAAAACTTGGGCACGTGCATGGAATCTTAGTGCCTGGAGGATTTGGTTCCCGCGGGGTGGAAGGAAAGATCATTGCATGCAAATATGCTAGGGAAAATAAAATTCCTTTTTTTGGAATATGTCTTGGAATGCAATGTGCAGTAATTGAATTTGCCCGAAATGTATTGAATCTGCCCAAGGCAAATTCCTCTGAATTTGACCCCAACACCCCAGATGCCGTTATATACCTTATGACTGAATGGTATGACTTTAGAAAAAAATGCGTGCAGAAAAGGGATGTATCATCTGAAAAAGGTGGTACAATGAGACTCGGGGCATATCCATGCAAACTCAAAAAAGGTACAAAGAGTTTTGAAGCATATAAAAGAGAGTTAATAAGCGAAAGACATAGACACAGATATGAATTTAACAAAAAATATGCAGAGGATTTTCAAAAAAAGGGAATGGTCTTAAGTGGACTTTCTCCAGATGAAGAACTAGTAGAAATAATAGAAATTAAAGATCATCCTTGGTTTGTGGGATGTCAGTTTCATCCAGAATTTAAGTCCAAACCAATGGATCCACACCCCTTATTTGTCAACTTTATAAAAGCAGCAAAAGAAAAATTACGATGTAGTTAGTGATTCGTAATTCGTAATTCGTAATTCGTGATTTGTGATTTGTGATTAGTGATTAGTGATTAGTGATTGGTGATTAAAATAAAAAAGTGTATGGGTGGGAGGGTAAATGGGTGAATAGGTGAATGGGGGGATGATGAATTATGAATTATGAATGATGAATGGGTATATGGGTGAATGGGTAAATGGGTTAGAGCGTTGAGGGTTATAGTGTTGAAGGTTAAAGGATTAAACCCAAAAAACCCACAAACTCAACAAACTAAAATAAAGAAAAGCAGGGTAAATAATGGAAGAATTAGAAAAAATATACAAAAATAGCTTTAACTCTCTGTTTTTTATATTAGGCCCATGTGTTATTGAAAACGAAGAAGTGGTTCTAAAAGTGGCTAAAGAGGTCAAAGGACTTTCTGACAAATACAATATTTCTGTTATATTTAAGAGTTCTTTTGATAAGGCAAACAGGACATCTATAAAGAGTTTTAGAGGGCCAGGTCTTGATAAGGGTCTTGAGATATTAAACAAGGTAAAAGAAACATATAAGCTACCCATAACAACCGATATCCATGAACCATCCCAGGCAAGCTTGGTAGCTGAAGTGATTGATGTAATTCAGATTCCTGCTTTTTTATGTAGGCAGACAGATTTGTTAATTGCTGCAGGTAATACAAATAAAATAGTAAATATAAAAAAAGGACAATTTCTAGCTCCATGGGACATGTTAAATGCTGTTGAAAAAGTAAGATCAACTGGAAATAACAAGATCTGGTTAACAGAAAGAGGTAGTTCTTTTGGCTACAATAACCTTGTTGTGGATTTTAGATCTATTCCAATTATGCAAAAGACAGGTTGTCCTGTAATCTTCGATGCCACCCATTCAGTGCAACTTCCTGGTGGAAAGGGAAAGTCCTCGGGAGGCAAAAGGGAGTATGTCCCCCACCTTGCTAGCTGTGCAGTGGCAGCTGGGTGTAACGGAATTTTTATGGAAGTACATCCTGACCCAGACAATGCCCTGTGCGATGGTCCAAACAGCTGGGAGCTTGACAGGCTGGAAGATTTAATAAAAAAATTAATAAAAATAAAACAGGCAATCTCATGAAGGAATTGGTGAAAAAAATAAAGATACTTATAAGTGACGTAGATGGAGTGCTCACTGACGGAGGTCTATATTATAACGATGAAGGAAAAGTGTTCAAGAAATTTAATGTGCAAGACGGCCTTGGCATAAAATTGGCGCAAATGGCCGGATTGGATCTAGTTATAATAACAGGATTAAAGTCAGAAGCAGTAAAGGCGAGGATAAAACAACTCGGAATCACTGAATATTATGAAGGTTTTCTAAAAAAAGACCATCTGATAAGAAAAATTTCTAAAGAAAAAAATATTAAACTTGAAGAAATGGCCTATCTTGGGGATGATTGGGTGGACGGTCCTCCCATGAAATTAGTGGGACTACCTATGGCTGTAAAAAATAGTCAACCAGAGATAAAAAAGATTGCAAAGTGGATTTCGCAAAAAAAAGGAGGGGATGGCGCCCTCAGAGAAGCAATAAATTTTATACTGAGCACGCAAGGAAAGTTGGAACAGTTATGGGAAAAATGGTTAAACCAAAAGTTCTAGCATTTGTCCTGATACTTGCATTTGTGATTGCCGGTGCACTAACTTGTTTTCAAAAATCAAAACAAACTCACCCCAGACAGCGTTTTTTAATAAAAAATCTGCCATTTGAATCCATATTACAAAGGGCAACAATAAAAGGAGTCAATAAGAAAAAAGGAGTCTGGTTACTAAAGGCAGATAAGGTCCTTTCAAGAGAAAAACTATCTGAAATTCGGTTTATATCCCCAAATTTATTGATAACCCTAAATAATAATTCCACGATTAAGTTACGTGCCCAAAATGGTATTTATTACAGGGAGCTCAAGAGAATAGAATTCGAACACAAAATAAAAGGTAAATATAAAGATATCATCTTGGATGCCAATTTCATGAAGTTCAATTTAAAACTCAACAAAATTACATTTAAAAATGGGATTAAAATAAGTAATAAGCAATTAACTGTTAGAGGTTTAGAAGGCATAATAGATTTGAACAATCATACTATAACTATAAAAAAAAATGTTAGGGTTACAATTATATGAAAAAATTTACATTTCTATTGATCTTTTTTTACATATTCTTTTTAAATAAAGTTGGATTTTGTAAAGATGTAAAATCTCCAATTACTATAGATGCAGAGAAGGCTGTTTATCTTGAAAAAGAAAATAAGGTGTTGTTTGAAAATAAAGTTATTGCCAAAAATAAAGATTTAACGATTAAATCAGATAAGTTAATAGTTTTTTTAAATAAAAAGGTAAAAAATATTAATTCCAAAAGAAATAAAAAAGACGTAATAAAAAAAATGGTGGCTAGTGGAAATGTTCATATAAT
This sequence comes from Desulfohalobiaceae bacterium, assembly GCA_027063985.1. Classification (GTDB taxonomy): domain Bacteria; phylum Desulfobacterota; class Desulfovibrionia; order Desulfovibrionales; family Desulfothermaceae; genus Desulfothermus. The sequence continues at coordinate 10,308 of JAMOQN010000016.1, read as the reverse complement.
ATTTAAAGATAAAGAGGGGTATTGCTCTACCGCAGAATATAATATAAAAAATCAAAAAATTACATTGAATGGAAATGTAAAGCTCATTCAAAATAAAAATAAAATTGAGGGCGATAAATTAGTTATTGATTTAAATAAAAATACCAGCGAAATTTTTTCAAATAATGCTACTAAAGTAAAAATAATATTTTATCCTGAAAAACAAGAAAATTCTCAAAATAAGAGCAATGAAACACTGACAAATAAAGATTAAGAATTATGGAATCACATCTACAGGGAAAGAAACTGTCCAAAAGTTACGGAAAAAAGACAGTAGTCAGGGATATAAGCATTTCTGTGTCAAATGGACAGGTGGTAGGACTTTTAGGTCCAAATGGTGCTGGCAAGACCACTACTTTTTATATGTTAGTAGGCATAATTTCTCCTACTAAAGGAGAGGTCTTTTTAGACAATGAAGATATCACTACCTGGCCATTATATAAACGAGCAAGAAAAGGAATAAGCTATTTGCCCCAGGAGAGCTCTGTTTTTAAAAAACTTACTGTGGAAGAAAATCTTAAAATTATCCTCGAGTTTACAGGACTGTCCTCAAAAGAACAGGAACAGAGAAAAGATTTTTTATTAAAAGAATTGGGCATCCACCACTTAAAAAAACAAAAGGCGTGTTATTTGTCAGGAGGAGAGAGGAGACGTCTTGAGATTGCCAGATCACTAATTAGACAGCCCAAATTTATTTTGCTTGACGAGCCCTTTGCTGGTATTGACCCATTGGCTATTTTGGATATCCAGAATATTATTGCAAAGTTAAAACAAAAAGGTATTGGGATACTTATCTCTGACCATAATGTCAGAGATACAATGAAAATTTGCGATCTCGTTTACCTGGTGTATGAAGGGAAAATCATCTTGAGTGGAACTCCACAAGAGGTAGCTAACAATGAAATTGCCAAGAGGATATACCTTGGGGATCACTTTGAACTTTAAGGGTTGAGTGGTGTAGTGGTGTAGTGGTTATTGGTATAGTGGCACAGTGGTTTAGTTCTCTTTCTGTTCTGTTCCCGAATCACGAATCACTGTTCACGGTCATTGGTGTAGTGGTGTATTGGTACCTCATCCATCCATCCACCCATTCACGAATCACGAATCAACTGGGCAATTCATGAATTGCCCCTACAATTGGGCAAATATGGAATTTGCGCCCACAATCGGGCAAATATAGAATTTGCCCCTACGTGGGCGGATATGGAATCCGCCCCTACACCCCTCTTTCTGTTCACTGTTCACTGTTCACCGTTCACTGAATAACGGGTAAAACCCAACAAACCCAAAAACTCAATAAACCCAAAAACCCAATTAATTTTGATTTGCTTTGAATCGAGAGATGTGGCATAATATTTGATGAGCAATTTTGCAAAGCCTGTTTAAATAAAATCTTTTGAGGAAAATCAAGAGGAGGTAACAAACAAATAATGAGCCTTGAACTGAGACAAAATCTTAAACTGAGTCAACAACTTGTAATGACGCCCCAGTTGCAACAGGCCATAAAAATGTTGCAACTCTCAAGACTTGAGCTGGTGCAAACAGTCCAACAGGCATTGCAAGAAAATCCTTTACTAGAAGAAACTACACCAGAACCCCAAGAAATAAATACAGAACAAAAAGGTCCAACTAACGACATTCCTACTCTAATAAAAATTGATGAAAAACATCTGCTCAAAAATGCTGAATGGGAAAATTATCTTGGATATTTTTCCAGTTCATCAAAAATCGCAAGGGAGATTGAATTCCCAGATGAAAAATCAAACTTAGAGGCCTTTTGTGCATCAAAACCAACCTTGGAAAGCCATTTATTATGGCAACTTCACCTATCTAACATGGATCCAGAAGAAATCAAAATTGGAGAAATAATTATTAAACATATCAATTCCTCAGGTTATTTGGACAGCAGTGTAGAGGAAATATCCAATATAGTGAAAAAAAGTCCAGAGCAAGTAGAAAAGGTCTTAAAAAAGATCCAACAATTTGATCCAGTAGGTGTTGGAAGTAGAGATCTAAAAGAATGCCTCATAGAACAACTCAAATTTCTGGGTATGTTAGATGAGACCATTGAAAAGATTATAGAACATTATTTGCCATATCTTGAAAAAAAGAAGTATAATCAAATTGCTGAAAAATTAAATATTACCATAGACAAGGTGTTGGAATATGTAGAAATTATTAAGAGTTTAGACCCAAAGCCAGGAAATAATTTTAGTGAAGGTGAAACCGTTTATATAAGCCCAGATGCATATGTGTTTAAATATGAAGATGATTTTGTAATTATATTAAATGATGAAGGTTTTTCAAATATAAAAATAAATGAATATTATTTGGAATTACTCAAAAAAAATAACAGTAAAGATAAAGAATATCTTGAATCTAAATTTAAAGATGCACTTTGGCTTATAAAGAGTATACATCAAAGACAAAGAACCTTATACAAAGTTATTGAAAGCATTATAAAATTTCAAAGAGACTTTTTTGAACATGGAATCACACACCTTAAGCCTCTAGTTCTTAGAGATATTGCAGAAGATATTGGAGTCCATGAATCTACAGTAAGTAGATTAACTACTAATAAATACATTTCCACGCCCCATGGTATATTTGAACTAAAATTCTTTTTCAATAGCGGAATTAACGCAGGTAACGGTAATGAAGTATCCGCACAAAGTGTAAAGTATTATATAAAAAAATTAATTTCAGAAGAAGATCCCAAAAAACCACTAAGCGACCAAAAAATTGCAGAGATTTTGAAAGAAAAGTTCGAAATTAATATTGCCAGACGTACTGTAGCAAAATATAGGGAATCAATGGGAATCCCAGCATCAAGCAAGAGAAAAACATTTTTTTAAAATTATACAAGGAGGAAATATGGAAATAAAATTTAATTTTAAAAATTTTGAACCTTCAGAACATTTAAAAAAATACGCTGAAAACCGTTTTAGCAAACTTGAAAAATATATAAAAAGAATTGATAGTGCTTACCTTCAAGTAAATATGGAAGTTGATAAATATAGACAAAAAATAGACGTAGTATTTAATGCAGATGACATTCATATATCTGCTCAGGAAGAATCACAAGATATGTATGCATCAATTGATAAAGTACTGGATAAAATGGACGCCCAACTTAGAAAAATGAAGGATAAAGAAAAAGATAGAAGAAAAGGAAAATTAAATAAATCACAAACTTTTAAAGAAGAATCTATTGGAGAATCTGTATCAGAAGGTCATCCTAATATTGTAATGTCAGATAATTATATTCCAAAACCAATTTCAATAGAAGATGCAGCTATAGAGTTACAGAGAAGGGACAACAACTTTGTGGTCTTTATAAATAGTGATACCAAGAGGGTAAATGTGTTGTACAAAAAGAAAAATGGCGATTTTGGACTAATAGATCCACAGATTTAGACTCAAAGGGAGCTAAAATGGAATTAACGGAATATTTAAGTAAAGATCTTATCCTCCCAGAATTGAAATCTACTACTAAACAGGAAGTATTAAAAGAATTAGTTAAACCACTTGAGGGTAAATTCCCTAAGCTTAATATAAAAAATGCATACAAGGTGCTCCTTGAAAGAGAACAACTAGGATCTACGGGTATTGGGGATGGTGTTGCCATCCCCCACGGTAAACTGCGGGAACTGAACAAAATCATCGTAGTTATTGGAAGGAGCTTTCTGGGAGTGGACTTTGATGCATTGGACAAAAAGCCATGCCATATATTCTTTTTGGTACTTGCCCCGGAAAATGTAGCTGGGCTTCATTTGAGAATCCTGGCACACATATCACGAATCCTTAAAGAGCCAGGATTTAGGCAAGCCTTTATGGAGGCGGAAGGAGTAGAAGGAATCTGGAAACTTTTGAGGACAGGTTAAAAGATGAATGAGATCAAACTCCCTTTGATCATTATAAGTGGTCTTTCTGGAGCTGGGAAGAGTACTGCCCTAAAGGTGTTTGAGGACATGGGCTTTTTTACAGTAGATGGCTTGCCCCTACCTATGACTATTAGACTAACAGAACTATTTAGTGGAGAAAATCCAAGGAAGTACCGAGGCCTTGCGCTTGGGGTAGATGTCAGACAAAAAGAGTATCTTTCTGAGTGGGACGAGATAAAAAAACAGCTTATGTCTTGTAACATTGAACCGCAAATAATCTTTTTAGAGGCAGATAAGGATATCTTAATTAAAAGGTATGCAACCACAAGAAGACCCCATCCCTTGGAATCAAAAGAAATTGGCCTAACACAGGCAATAGAAGAAGAAAAAAAATTACTTAATACCCTTAAAGAGGAGGCCAAATTAGTTATTGACACATCAAATTTTTCAATTCATGACTTACGTCGAAAGATACAATCCAGCTTTGATTTTCTAATAGAGAGTAATGCTGGTTTCAGAATAAATATAATTTCCTTTGGATACAAATATGGAATTCCCAAAGAGGCTGACATTGTTTTTGATCTCAGATTCCTGCCAAATCCATATTTTGAAAATGATTTAAGGCCACTTTCTGGCAGGGAAGAAAAAATTCAAAAATATATTTTAAAGTTTGAACAATCAAAGATCTTTTTAAATAAACTGGAAGATTTTTTAGAATTTATACTACCCCTATATTCTAATGAAGGACGATACCGTCTCACAATTGCCTTTGGGTGCACAGGCGGATTTCACAGGTCAGTTGCCATATCAGAGATAATGTCTCAAAAATTGAGGGGAAAAAACTACAATGTCCAGTTGGAACACAGGCACCTTGCCCTGGGATAAAACAATTTTCTAATTCAATATGCCGAGGTATAACATGGTAGGAGTACTCATAGTTACTCATCTTGATTTGGGAGAAAAACTACTTGAAGTAGCAGAATTAATAATGGGCAAACAAGAGCTAACTAAAGCCCTTACCATTGATACAGCTAAACCAATGGAAGAGATTCTTGGAGATATCCAGATTAGTGTAAAGGAATTAGACGAAGGAGATGGGGTCATTATTCTAACAGATATGTTTGGTGGCACCCCAAGCAATTTAAGCTTTTCCCTTTTAAAAACAAACAACCTTGAAGTAGTTACTGGGGTAAATTTACCTATGGTCCTTAAAATATTTTCATCAAGAAATCTTGTATTAAAAGAACTTGCATCTGAGGCCAAACTTGCTGGTAAACAAGGTATAAGGGTAGCAGGAGAAGTCCTTCAAAGGAAGGTCTCTACAAATGGAAGGTAGTAACATCTGGGTCAGAATAGATAATAGACTTGTACATGGACAGGTAATTGAGACCTGGATACCCTATTTTAAATCAAAGTATGTGGTTGTGGCAAATGACGAATTAAACAACGATGCCATTAGACAGGAAATTATAAAGCTTGCCATCCCAGCCAATTTAAAAGTGTTCTTTTGTGGTGTACAGGATATTTTAAAAACAATAAAAAAAATCCTTGAAAGAAAACATAGGCAAATATTTATTCTTTTTGCCAGTTGTCAGGATGCAAAAAAGGCATTTGATATTGGACTTAAATTCGATATCCTCAATTTGGGAAATCTCCACTATGGACCTGGTAAAAAACAGGTGTGTGACCACATTTTTTTAAGTCAAGAGGATATTACCTGTTTGAAATACTTAAATAAAAAAGGCATATCGCTGGATTTTAGATGTGTGCCAAACAATCCAATTTCAATATCGGTGGATGAGTTATGGAAATAAATTTTATGAATCTATTTTTGTATAGTTTTTTTTTGGCCTTTTTTCATTAACCAGATTTCTTGTGCCCCTAGGACTAGTTGACAGACCTATAACAATATCGCTCATATTTGCCTTTTTTGTCCAGGATATAGAACTTTGCTTAGGCACAGGAATCTTTTTTGAACTTCTTTGGCTGGACTCTTTTCCTGCAGGGACATATATCCCTCCCCAAAGACAGTTCCCGCTGTTTATGACACTTGCCATTAGTAGTAACATTCCCATAACTAACCCAAATTTATTTTATCTTTTACTCCTAACCACCATCCCATTTGCACATATTGGGAAATGGTTAGAGAGGTTTCACAGGGTAACACAAAACAAAGGCTACGATAAAATAACTGAAAAAATTACTACACTCCCTTCCTACCACCTTGGACCCAGGCTTATTAAGTCTCTTATGCAACTTCTATTAATAAATATAACTGTTTTTTTTATTTCTTGCATTATTGTAATGAAGGCCCTAACCATAATATACAGGTATATACCTTTATCTAGCGGCACGGAAGTAAACTGGCCAGCTATTTGGGCCATATCTTTTATAGGTGGGATTTTGTCCTTAAGGATAAAAATGAGTTATTTGACATTTATAGTGAGTTATGTAGCACTTGCGATTATCTTGGTGTTTTTTCAATAAAAAAAGGACTGACACCTTTAGTGCCAGCCCTTTATGCCGAGGGAGGGATTCGAACCCTCACGGGCGAATGCCCACTACCCCCTCAAGATAGCGTGTCTACCAGTTCCACCACCTCGGCATCAAAAACAAAATAGTTTTTATAAAATTTTTTTTCAGTTGTCTAGAATTTTCTTTTTATTTTTTTGTATTCTCTTTATTTTTTCCAGGAACTCCAGGAGCCTTATTTACCTTTACAGGTTTTTCTAAGATCACAGAATGCTGAGTCTTTACCTTTTTAGACGAGTCATAAATTGTAAACCCCATGGATGTACAAAAAAACACTATTGCAAAGATCACAGTCATTTTTACCAAAAATCCACCAGCACCTGTACTCCCAAAAAAGGAAGAAGAACTAGGGCCTCCAAATATTACCCCCATTCCCTCATGGCCGCTTTGAAGTAAAATCAAAATAATCAAAAAAATACATGCAATAAAATGAATTGTAAGTAGTAAAGTCTCCAACTTTATCCTCCCTATAGACTTTTAAGCAGTAACTATCTTGCTAAAACTATCAGCATGTAAACTTGCTCCTCCTACCAGGACTCCATCCACGTTGTCAATACCAATTATATCTGATGCATTATCTGGCTTTACACTACCACCGTACAAAATCCTGATGGAGTTCCCAACTTCTCCATATATATTTTTAAGTTCATCCCTGACGATTTTGTGTGCCTCAAAGATTTCCTTTTCTCCTGCAACCTCACCAGTACCAATGGCCCACACAGGCTCATAGGCAATTACAAGGCGATCTTCTATACCTGACATATTATTTATGTCTTTTAATACACTTAGCTGGGATTTTAACACCTGATCCACCTGTCCTGCCCTTCTCTGTTCTATTTTTTCCCCAATACAAAATATTATATTTAACCCAACCTCAAGGCCGTATTTTACCTTTTCTTTTAAAAGCTCATCTTTTTCACAAAAGATATGCCTTCTTTCTGAATGACCCACAAGTGCATATGAACACCCTACATCCAATAACATGTGAGGGGATATCTCACCAGTGTATGCACCCTCTTTTGCTGGATAAAAATTTTGTCCTCCTAAATACATGTAATTTATATCTTTTATCTCCTCTGCAACAACCTTTAACGATGTATATGGGGGACATATCAAAACATCCCTATCAACAGTCAACTCTGTACCCAAAATATTAATAAGATCCTTTATTGTGTTTTTTGCTTCATCCTGGGTCTTATACATCTTCCAATTAGCAGCCATTAATTTTTTCATAGAAATTTCTCCTTATTTTAATCGTATAATCCAAGGGCCTTTAGACCTGGTAGTTGTTTACCTTCTAAAAATTCCAGAAAAGATCCTCCACCTGTTGATATAAAAGTTATTTTATCTTGAAGTTTACACTTATGAATGAGATTATCTGTATCACCGCCACCAACAATAGTAGTCCCTGATACAGCAGCAACGCTCTGGGCTATGCCAAATGAGCCTTGAGAAAATGTGGGGTTTTCAAATGCGCCCATTGGACCATTCCACACCACTGTCTTAGCCTCCTTTAATACCTCTGAATATAGGGTATGGGTTGCTGGTCCAGTATCAAAGATCTTTCCATCTGAATCCACATTTTGATAGGGAAATACTCCTAATGGAACTTGATCATTTATATCTTTACCCATGACATAGTCAACAGGAAGATAGAAGGCCACTCCTTTTTCCTTTGCCTTATTTATTATTTTCAGGGCCTCATCTAACAAATCTTCTTCATAAATGGAACTGCCTATTGGATAGCCCTGGGCCTTTCTAAAGGTATTTGCCATTGCCCCACCTATTAAAATCGTATCTAATTTATCTAAGAGGTTATTTAAAAGCCCTAATTTAGTTGATACCTTAGCTCCTCCAGCAATAAGTACAAAGGGATGTTCTGGCTTTGCAAGATAATTATTCAAATACTCAACTTCTTTTTTAATTAAAAAGCCGCCACACACAACGTCCACATAGTCACAAATACCTACTACTGATGCATGTTTTCTGTGAACCACCCCAAAGGCGTCATTTACATATACATCTGCCAGCTTGGCTAGTTCCTTACTAAACTCAGGATCATTTTCTGTCTCTCCTTTGTAATATCTTAAATTTTCAAGCAAAAGGATTTCACCGTCCTTTAATTCATTTGACATAGAGAGCACTTGATCCCCTATACAATCATCAGCCATTTTGACATCTTTGCCTAAAAGTTCTTTTAGGCGGCGGGCAACTGGCTTTAAAGACAATTCATCAACCCTTTTCCCCTTTGGTTTCCCAAGGTGTGAACATGCAATAAGTCTTCCACCATTATCTAAAATATATTTTATAGTATCTAGTGCTGCCAAAATCCTGGAATCGTCCTGAATTTCTCCGTCTTTTAGGGGCACATTAAAATCAAATCTACCCAAGACCCTTTTTCCTTTTATATCTATTTGATCTATAAATCTAATAGCCATGATATACCTCCAATTTGATTTAAGAAGTTATAATAATCAACAAAGCACAAAAAACTTTATTTCTATAGAACAAATTAATATGCTAATTTTTCATATAATTTGCACATCTCATTTATGTCTTATCCACTTAAACTCTGATATATTTCTCTCTTTGCTGTCAAACTTGATACCTATTAAATATATCTCCTTGCCTTCTGATTCGTATTTCTCATAATATCTCTTCTCTATTATCTGCTTTATTGGCTCTTCTTTACTATCTACCTTAAACTCAATAATAACCACCATTGAATCTGTCTTTATGGTTAAGTCTATGCGACCTTTGTTTGTGGTATCCTCTGCTACTGTCTCATAACCCAGTGCCTTTAAATACACATATATCACACTGCTATAATAACCTTCATAGCGTGATATTACATTATTTACATAATTTTCATATGGAATCGATGAAAATATGGATTTTAATACCTCTACAAATCCATCAAAGTCCCTTTTTTGAAGTTTTTCTTTTATGGAACTTCTATACTGGTATTTTACATGTCTTTGATTGGTCAAATAATCTATAAATAGGTGATTTAAAGACAACTGGATCTCTATATTGGGTATACAAAGTTGATAGGTCACTGCCCCTACATCATCCACTAGCCTATCCTTAAATGTAAGATACCCAGTTTGCCATAATAGCGCCAATACATCTATGTACTCCACATCAAAGGCATCTAACCCCTCTTCTGATATGGTGGCATTGTCTAAATCTGGAATATAATAGTTCTCTTCCCTTAGCTTATCTATTAAAAATGAAGGATTTCCTGTACTCCACCAGTAATTCCTGAATTCATAGCCCTTGGATATAAATAAAAGTATGTCAAAGGGATTATATAGCTTTTCTCCAAAATAATTATAGCCATTATACCACATCTTTACCTTCCCGAGATCCACCCCCTTTAAATGCTCCTTAAACACTGTTTCTAAATCATGGTGCGTATAACCACATATCTCTCCATACTCTTTATCTATTGTTATATCCTCTAAATTGTTTAAACCGCTAAACAGGTTCAATTTGGAAAACTTGCTCACACCTGTTATAAACACAAACCTTATGTACTTATCACTATCCTTTATTACACCATAAAAATTCTTCAATATACTCCTGGCCTTTAACGCCATCTTTGTGTTGGTTATATTATCCAATATGGGCTTGTCATATTCATCTATTAATATCACTACCTTGCTTTTATACTTTTTATACGCCCTCAGTATCAGTTCTGCAAAACAATCGTCCCTGTGTTTGTTTTTACACTCTATATCAAGCTCCTCTTGATTTCTATCCAATATGTAATTTATCTTCCTGTATATTGTCTCCTCTTCTGCAAAATCTCCACTTCCAAAACTTATCCTTATCACAGGATGGGGAACAA
>JAMOQN010000015.1 GCA_027063985.1 Desulfohalobiaceae bacterium | reverse complement strand
GATCTTGTCATTAGAATACAAGAGAAGGGCTTCACCACTGAGGCATTTATATGGGTTGTTCCCAGGACCAAAAGTTCAATCAATAAATCTGATGAAATAACAGAAGAAGAGATAAAACCATGATTCCAAAATATTTAGATTTTTCATATATAAAAGGCAAAGGTGTACACATAGGAGTAACAGGTAGTATTGCTGCGTACAAGTCTTTAGACTTAATGAGAGAATTGGTAAAAAGGGAAGCCAAGGTAAGTGTTAGTTTATCCCAGGCAGCTTTAAAATTTATCACGCCAATCACAATTAAGGGTTTGGGAGTTGAGAGTGTTACCACTGATATGTTTTCATTGGATTCCCTTTATTCCCACTTATATCCAGGTTATGATCCAGAGGTTTTTGCTATTGTTCCAGCCACTGCTAATATAATGGCAAAAATTGCCAATGGTATTGCAGATGATTTAATTTCGTCACAGGCCCTGGCTTTTGATAAGCAAATAATAGTTGCCCCGGCAATGAATCCACGGATGTTCAATGCCAGGCCTACAATAGATAATCTCCAAAAATTGAGGAACTATGGAATCAAGGTGGTAGAGCCAGATGTAGGAGGAGTTGCGTGTGGCGAATACGGCAAGGGCAGACTTGCAGATCTGAGAGAAATATATTTTCAAATTTTAAAAAGTTTAGCCCCGCAAGACCTTGCTGGGCGTAAAATTTTAATTACAATGGGTCCTACCAGGGAATTTTTTGATCCAGTGAGATTTTGGTCCAACCCATCTAGTGGAAAAATGGGTGCGGCTCTGGCTACAGCTGCGTGGCTTAGAGGAGCAAGGGTCACTTGTATATCAGGGGACACAGATGTTTGGCTACCTAGTGAGATCACAAAAATTGACGTAACAAGCGCTCAGGATATGTTTGAAGTTGCTACTGAACTCTGGCCAGATCATAATATTGGATGTCTATGTGCTGCTGTTTGTGATTTTAGACCCAAAAATAGACTTACACAAAAATTTAAAAAAGAAGGTGCAAGCAATAGGCTGTTAGTTGAATTTGAAAAAAATCCTGACATATTAAAAACATTAGGACAAAAAAAGAATCAAGATCAGAAACTAATAGGGTTCGCTGCAGAGACAGAAGACAACTTCATTGAATTGGCCAAGGAAAAAATGGCTCGAAAAAATCTTGACTTTATAGTGGTGAATCAAATAAATCACAAAAATACAGGATTCAAGAGCGACAAAAATAGCGTTGTAATAATTGATAAAATGGCAAATGCTGTGGATCTCGGCACCATGCTTAAAGCTGACATAGCCTGGGAAATATGGAACAGAGTATCAACGAGCTAACCATCAGAAATTATCTTTGGTTAAATTCTGGCCTCAAACTTTTGTATCTTGCTCCAAAGAACAAAAACAAAGACAGAAAAAAGAAGAGCGGGGCTATCCAGTTAAAAAACTATGGAGTCCCTCCTTACAAATTTGTTATTACATATTGTTCTTTGCATGAGGATATAGACCTTTTTTCAAAAACCCAGAATTCTAGAATTAAACTGTTTAAGGACATCTTGCGCAATTTAAACTGGCAATGGGGATATGTATTCATACCCTTTACCCAAAAATTAAAAAATTCCGTACAACAGATACCACATCTTTTTTGGGCAAAGGTTGATGAATTAAAGCAAAAATACAGGATAACTCATATATTCATTTTTGGAAGACACGCTCAAAAAATTTTAATTCCTTCTATTAGCTCTTCGTCTCCCTATTTTGTGAACAAATTTAAGTCATATACAATTTTGGTATTACCTTCACCAGAAGATATGTTGCCAGATAACAGGATCATGAAAAATATAGCTTGGGATATTTTAAAAAGATTCAGAAAAAACTAAATAAAAAGAGGATAATTTAACATGGACAATGTCTTGGTAACTGGTTGCGCAGGCTTTATTGGATTTCACCTGTGCCAAAAGCTTCTTAAATCCAATGGATACAAAGTAATAGGAATAGACAATCTCAACCCCTATTATTCAGTAAAGCTTAAACAGGACAGATTAAACATACTGTTAGGTCACAAAGATTTTTCATTTTATAAAGTCTCTATTGAAAAGCGCGATAAAGTTGAGAACATTTTTAAACAAAACAACATAAGATTTGTTGTACATCTAGCTGCTCAGGCTGGTGTTAGACACAGTCTAAAGGATCCTTATTCATATATTGACAGCAACATCGTTGCGTTCATTAACCTCTTAGAGGGTTGTCGGCATACAGGCGTTGAACACCTTGTTTTTGCATCATCCAGTTCAGTTTATGGCCTTAATACCAAGATGCCCTTTAGTGTAAAGGATAATGTTGATCACCCTATTTCATTATATGCTGCAACAAAAAAGGCAAATGAACTAATGGCGCATACATATAGTTATCTTTATGGTCTCCCCTGCACGGGCCTACGATTTTTTACAGTATATGGACCATGGGGTAGACCTGATATGGCGCTCTTCAAGTTCACCAAGGCCATAATTGAGGACAGACCAATTGATGTTTATAATTATGGGAAGATGGAAAGGGATTTTACCTATATAGACGATATAGTAGAGGGTGTAACAAGAGTAATGACACACATTCCAGAACCTGATCCCCAATGGTCATCTGAGAGTCCTGATCCATCCTCTAGTATCTGTCCTTATAAAATTTATAATATTGGTAACAATCAAAGTGTTAGTCTAGAAAAATTTATTGAGATAATTGAAGAATCCTTGGGCAAAAAGGCAAAGAAGAATTACATGAAAATACAGCCTGGGGATGTCCCCAAAACCTATGCAGACATTGAAGATTTATCCAGAGATATTGGTTTTAGGCCAAAAACAAAAATTGAGGAAGGTATCCCCAAATTTATAAAATGGTATGTTGACTACTTCAAGGTAAAACTTTAAACAGGGTATCCAATAACTTTTTATAAGTATTCAATTGGAGGGTCTCATGGGGTTAAAAAAATTAAAAAATGAAATGGAACAATATTTTACCAAATTAATGGATTGTGTAGAGGAAGGTAAGGTACCTGCAATCGACGATGTGAAGCAATTTACAAAACTAGCACAACGTATGCAAAATTTTGCCCATGAGGAGTGGTCTTACGAAGCAGAAGATTTTGCTCACCTTGCAAACCAATTAATTGGAGCTGTAAAATCAGAGGATGTACAGGAAATATATAGATTAATTTCAGCACTAGATGACGCAAAAAATTATTGCCATCGTTCATTTAAGGAAGCATAATATGCAACATATAGTCACTATTGCAAATCAAAAAGGGGGTGTAGGCAAAACTACCACGGCAATAAATTTGGCGGCATCATTGGCTGCTTTAGAAAAAAAAATCCTATTAATAGATTTAGATCCCCAGGGAAATGCCAGTAGTGGATTGGGTGTGGTGGTTGATTCAGAAAAAAACGTATATAAGGCATTGTTCGAGCCCCATAAAGCTCAATCAATGTTAACAGAGACCAAACTTCCTTATTTGACATTATTAGGGGCAAATCAGGACCTCATTGGAGCAGAAATAGAGCTGGTAGATAAAATCGGTAGAGAATTTTATTTAAGGGATCTAATAAAAGGAATATCAAAAAAATATGATTTCATCATAATTGATTGTCCACCATCTTTAGGCCTTTTAACAGTAAACGCACTTTGTGCTGCATCAAAATTGTTAATACCACTTCAGTGTGAATACTATGCCTTAGAAGGTATAGCCCATCTCCTTAGAACATATAATCTTGTAAAGACTAGGCTAAATCCTGATCTCGACATTTTTGGCGTGGTACTCACAATGTTTGATAAAAGAAACAATTTATCCCATCAAGTAGCAGAGGAGGTTAAAAAACATTTTAAAGAACTTGTGTTTAACACTATAATTCCTCGAAATGTAAGACTTTCTGAAGCGCCAAGCCATGGACTTCCTGTAATTTTATATGATGTCAGGTCAAAAGGTGCACGTGCCTATATGGACTTGGCCAAGGAATTTTTAAAACGTTTCAGAATTCCATGAGAATCGATTTTTTTGGGGTAAATAATAATGGCTAATCTTTTTTGGGGATACACTCGACTACAATTTTGTCTTTAAAGTGTTTCTTAACAATTTTGGCCCCGCATTTTACACACTTAAAACTAACCAGGCCACTCACATTAGCCGCTGTTAAAAAGAATTTTTTATCAACATCCTTTTCCCAATTTTCTGTAAAATTACCACAAATCTTGCATTTCACGCTAAAGTCATAGGGATATTTAAAGTCCCAACATTTCTTAAAGAGTTCCCAGTCCTCCAATGGCTCAATTATGTGAGGCTCCTCTTTAATAAAACCGTGCTTTATTAAT
>JAMOQN010000014.1 GCA_027063985.1 Desulfohalobiaceae bacterium | reverse complement strand
GAGGTGTTTCAACAGAGTAAGGCTAACTTACCAATAGTTTTGGGGCAAGATATTCAGGGGAGGCCAAGGGTAGAAGACCTGGCTAGAATGCCTCATCTCTTAGTGGCTGGTGCAACTGGGGCTGGAAAAAGTGTGTGTCTAAATTCTATTATAATCAGTTTACTTATGCGATTTTCTCCTGAAGATGTGAAATTTTTGTTAATTGATCCAAAACGGATTGAAATGGCTTCATATTCCCAACTTCCGCACTTAATCCACCCAGTTGTAGTGGACATGGAACTTGCCAAAACAGCATTAGAGTGGGCAGTAAGTGAAATGGAATACAGGTACGACAAAATGGCTGAAATCGGAGCTAGAAACATCTATGGATATAATGAAAAAATAAAAAAAGGAGATATTCAAGATGGTGATGAATCTCCTATGCCTTATTTAGTTATTGTAATTGATGAAATGGCAGACCTCATGCTGACTGCAGGTAAGGAGGCAGAGGCAAAGATAATTAGACTTGCCCAGCTTGCTAGGGCAGCAGGTATTCATTTGATACTGGCTACCCAGAGACCCTCTGTAGATGTGGTAACAGGACTTATAAAGGCAAATTTTCCAGCCAGAGTGGCTTTTCAAGTCACATCAAAACATGACTCAAGGACTATTTTAGATAATGTGGGTGCAGAACATCTACTAGGTAAAGGGGACATGCTGTTTAAACCTCCGGCAGGTAGGATACAGCGGATTCATGGGGCCTATATAAGTGACGGAGAAATAAACAGGATAATTAAATTTTGGGAACAAAAATATCCAAAAACAGATCATATGGACTTAAAGGAATGGAAAATAGAGAAGGAACAGGATAAAAGAATCGATAGTGGAGATGATGAGTATAGCGATCCCCTGTATCAAGATGCAGTTAAATTTGTGATGGAACAAGACAGGATCTCTATATCGATGTTGCAGCGCTATTTGAGGATTGGATTTAATAAGGCAGCCAGGTTTGTGGAGATGATGGAAAAAGAAGGAATAATAGGGCCGCAGGAGGGTAGTAAGCCTAGGATAGTAATAAAAAAATAAATCTTTCATGGAGTAATGGGTTATGGAAAAAAAAGATATTGCTAATATGCACCAGACAGCGCAGATTATTTTAGAAAAGGCCCATGAGTTATTTGTAGAAAAGGGTTATGAGCGCTCTTCAATGAGAGAGATAGCTGAAAGGGTTGGAATCAGCAAGGCAGCGTTATATCATCATTTTAAAAACAAAGAAGAAATCTTATTCACCCTATGTGTACAGGCTGGAGAGATAATAAATGAAGATATGAGACAGGCTATTTTAAAAAGTGAAACTCAATATTCCAATGTCAGGGATCAGTTAGTAAACATTTTGTATGACTATACAATTGGTTATTTAAAACATAAAAATTTTAACAAAATCTTGTTCTTTGAAATTGAATCCCTTCCTCCAGAAAAAAGGGAGATCATAATAAATTATGAAAGGTCCAATGTTGCGCAGTTTAAGAATTACTTAAGAAGAATAATGGAGCAGGGAAAGATTAAAAAGACTAATATTACAGTTCTTACCTTTTGCTTTTTTGCTACAGTTCAATGGCTCTATTTTTGGTATAAGAAAGATGGTCAGTTGAGTATCAGAGAAATAATTGAATATATCGTGGATTATTTTTTATATGGAATTATAGGGGATGAGAAATAATATAAACAAAGTTCATTTTTTTGAATACAAAGGGGCCAAAATAATTTCCTTTGAAATTTATCTAGACCCAGGTTATATATCTAAACCTTTGAGTATAAAAGGCCTTAATTTTGATATGACAAAGTGATTATTTATGCCATTTTAATTTTTATAGGAGTTTAATATGGAAGATGTTAAAATAATTTTAAATGCCCAAGACATGCCAACTAGTTGGTACAATATCTTACCAGATCTACCAACTCCAATGTCCCCACCCCTTCATCCAGGTACAAAACAGCCTGTATCACCAGATGATTTAAAGGAAATATTTCCAATGGGGCTTATTTTACAAGAGGTGAGTTCTGATAGAGAGATCAAAATTCCCGAACAAGTTTTGGAAAAATATATTATATGGCGTCCAACCCCCCTACGCAGGGCAAAGAATCTGGAAAAATTTTTAAATACCCCTGCTAAAATCTACTTTAAAGACGAATCAGTCTCTCCTCCAGGAAGTCATAAGCCAAACACTGCAGTTCCCCAGGCCTATTATAATAAACTGGAAAATACCAAAAAGATCTGTACTGAGACTGGAGCGGGTCAGTGGGGTAGTGCCCTGGCTTTTGCCTGTGCCCAATTTGGAATTGAATGTGAAGTCTTTATGGTGAGGGTAAGTTTTGATCAAAAACCCTATAGAAAAATAATGATGCAAACATGGGGCGCCAATTGTATCCCGAGTCCAAGTGATCTTACCAAGATAGGTAGGGAAATTTTAGAAAGAAACCCAGATTCTCCTGGAAGCCTTGGTATAGCCATTAGTGAAGCAATAGAAAGGGCTGTTGGCGACAGTGCTACCAAATATGCACTTGGAAGCGTGTTAAATCATGTGCTACTCCATCAGACAATTATAGGGCTAGAGGCAAAAAAACAACTAGAGCTAATAGGGGAAAAGCCTGATGTAGTAATTGGATGTGC
Source organism: Desulfohalobiaceae bacterium (assembly GCA_027063985.1). GTDB lineage: Bacteria > Desulfobacterota > Desulfovibrionia > Desulfovibrionales > Desulfothermaceae > Desulfothermus. Next base: position 1,763 of record JAMOQN010000014.1, on the reverse strand, counting down.
TGGCGGTGGAAGTAATTTTGCTGGATTGGCCGTGCCCTTTGTAAGGGACAAGATAAATGGAGATAAAATCGATATTTATGCCGTAGAGCCAGCATCCTGTCCAACCATGACAATGGGAAGGTATTTGTATGACTTTGGAGATGTAGCCAAAAGCACACCTCTTTTGCCAATGCATACATTGGGACATTCATTTATACCACCACCAGTCCATGCGGGAGGCTTGAGATATCACGGAATGGCGCCAATTGTCAGTAAATTGATAGAAGAAGAACTTATAATGCCAGTATCGGTTCCTCAATTGGAAACATTTGAGGCTGGCATTAATTGGGCAAGATGCGAAGGATTCATCCCAGCGCCTGAAACCACCCACGCCATTTGTTATGTAATAAAAGAGGCCAAAAAGGCAAAAGAAGAAGGTAAAGAAAAGACTATAATATTTTCCTATAGTGGACATGGGCTGGTTGATATGGCAGCTTATGAGGCTTACATGGAAGGTAAGCTCTTCAACTATTCCCTTTCAGAAGAAGATATTGAAAAGGCACTGGAAGAGCTAAAAGAATTTCCAACACCATAGTTTTTTATGGGTGGAGTATTAGACAAAATAATAAGAAGGTGTCCTAGACTTGGACATGAGGTAAGTGTTAAATATTGTTTAGTAGAAAAGGGCAATCTCCCTTGTGAGCGCCTTATGATGTGCTGGGGAGATTCCCCTTCTCTTATTAAGTTATTTAAAAGAATCTTAGGTGAAGACATAATCAAAACTTATAATTTCGCCCACACTGAGAAACTTATTCAACTGGCTGATAATGTAAAAAAAATCAAACAACATCGGAGAGACAATATGTTTTCTTTAACACAAATACATGCCTTTTTTAATGAGTTATATGAAGGCAAAGTAAAGTCCATATCTTTAGATGAATTTGGAAAACAAGAAGGCGAGGTATTAAAGGACTTTGGCTATGGTAAGCCTATTATAGTCAATATAGAATTTGAGAGTGGAGAAAAAAAGGATGTGGTTATCTCTACTATGAGGGGTGATGAATATGGCCACCAATATTATTGGGATAGGGCCAGAATTCTTATGTTTCAATATGAAACAGGGGGGAAATTGGATAAGCATGTAAGGCCAGTTGCCATAGGATATATGTCTCAAGATGGGCTAATTCCTGTTAAAGGGGCCAAGGAATTTTTCATTGTAAATGAACGAGTAAATGGAGAGGATTATTATCTTAGTTTGGACAGGATAAAAAAGGGAGATTTTAGAGAAGAGGATATAGAGTTTGTTAAAAAATTGGCAAGGTATCTGGCCAAAATTCATTCTCAAAAATATCAACAAGACGATTTATACATTAGAAGAATTAGAAATTTAATTGGAGATTGTGAATGTATATTTGGAATAATAGATGGTTATCCATATCCATACAATGATTATCCAGAAGAGAGGTTTATTCAACTTGAAAAAGAATTGATTTCATGGCGGTGGAAGTTAAAAAAGTATTGTTATCGCCTTTGTGTAGTGCATGGTGATTTTCATCCATGGAATGTCCTCGTAACAAGCGACAATGATTTTTGGGTATTGGATAGGAGCAGAGGAGAATATGGAGAGGCGGCAGATGACGTTGCAACCATGGCATGTAATTATATTTTATATGGCCTATATGACAGGCCCAAGATAACTGGCCCATTTGAGAAGATGTATATGACATTTTTTGAAGAATATTTATCTTACACTGAAGATAAGGAAATATTGGAAGTTATAGCTC
>JAMOQN010000013.1 GCA_027063985.1 Desulfohalobiaceae bacterium | reverse complement strand
TTGCTGCCCCCTTACCAGCATCTATTGCCCCTGTCTCATACACAAATTCACGGTATTTCCTCACTATTTCCTTCTCATCAAATTCATTCCATTCCTTCATACCAAAATCCACACTTAATAAATTATCCTTGTTGTCTGACTGAATATGATAACCCAATGAACACCACCTGTATTCTTCTGGCCTTTTTACTATACCAGCTCGAACTGCATTTAAATCAACATACGCAAGTAAGTTTACTAAAGTTAATCCATCTTCTACAATCAAACTCTTAAAACGCTCGCCCCACAATGTACCCCGCCTGTTATACTTCTTATTAAAATACCTGCTAAATCCCTGTTTTATCTCCTTCACATACCACGACAAGCTGCATAACTTCTTCTTAAACCTCTCAAATTCAAATTTAGAACCAATTTCTTTTGCTCCATACAATCTCTTATACCGCTCCCTTACATCTTCATCAGTCACATCAGACTCAGGATACATCCTAACAACCAGATGAAAATGATTGCCCATTATGGCAAATCCCAAAACATCCACAAAAAATATCTTACTCCACTTCTTTATTAGCTTAAGCATATATTCTTTGTCTTCATCCTTAAATGGTAAACCATCTAAAGCTGTCCTGGATATTACATGATATACAGTAGGCTCATCTTCCTTCAAAAACCTCGCTATCCTTGGCATAACTAAACTCCTTATGTAAGGGCTAATCTGGGGAAAAAGAATTTCTTCTTCAGCATCCTAAGTCTTTTTGAAAATAAAATCAAGCATTATTCGCCTGTCACCTTTTCTTTACTTTTTTTCCAGTGATTTTATTTTTGATTATTATTGACATGGTTCATCATGAAGGATACACTTTTAATATCCTTTTGAAGGAGGAGGTAGTATAATGCCCACGAAAAAACCACGATTAAATGTGGTATTAGAACATAAAGTTTATGAAATATTAACTAATATTGCTAAAAAAAAGGGAATTTCCCTATCACTTTTGGCCAGGGATTTGATCAAAGACGCTTTAGAAATATATGAAGATATCTACTGGGATGAAATAGCAGGAAAAAGGGAGAAGACCTTTTCTTACGAAAGGGCGTTATCTCATAAAGAGACTTGGGAATAATGAAATATTGCCTTTATTATCATCCTGATATTAAAAAAGAAGATCTCCCTAAGATTCCTAACAACATCAAAGATAGAATTAAAAGGGCAGTAGAAAAAAGATTGTTAAAAGAACCATTAAAATATGGGGAACCACTAAAAAGGAGTCTACAAGGCTATTGGAAATTAAGGGTAGGAGATTATCGAGTTATTTATAAAATAGAAAAAGAAAATATCATTATCCTAAAAATAGGACATAGGAAAGAGATATACGATAAAGTTCATACGCGAATCAAAGTGTAACTTTTTCTCAAACACTCATAACTATATGCCATGGTTAAAAAACATGAACCCTGGAACCCTAAGCCTAATTTAATCCTTGACAATTAACACAGTTGCTGTCCCCATTTTCTATTCATTATTACTTTTTCCCTTATACAACAATAAAAGTAGCGGGACTAAAGCCCGCTACTTTTTTTTCGTCAACTGAGATATACTGAGATAATAATTTTACACAATAAAGTTATCCGCTTCGAAATTGGCAAGATCATCAAGACTTACGCCTGTAAGTTGAACATAAAGGGTTGCTTCACCCGCATCATAGTCTGCACCACCATCCGCATCATTGAAATAATAAACCTCAGTCTTCAAAGTCGAAGTATCGTAGAATACTAAGATACCTTCATCGTTTGCAGCTAAAGTACCAGGACCATTGGTAGCAATAGCTGTCACAGCAGCATTGACATCAGCATAACCTTTTCCTGTTAGAACTGTGATACCATTGTCAACAAAAGCACCTGCCTCTGTAATTTCTCCATAATTGTCCGCAACGCCGTCATTGATAATACACATATTTATCACCCTCAGGAATTATAGGTGCATTATTTGCCTGTCACCATTTTCCTTAATATGTAAGGGCTGATTTTGGAAAAAAGAATTTCTTCTTCAATGTCCTAAGTTCTTTTGAAAATAAAACATCAAACACCAAAAGTCAAGCATTATTCGCCTGTCCCTATTTTCCGTAATAAAGGAAATATAGAAAAAATTACCGGGTAACTTATCTACTACAGTTCCACTAAAAACACCTACTCTTTTTTGTGCTTCACGGTATTCTGCGATATTTTATAATGAATTTTGTCAGATAATCAAGCATTATTCGCCCGTCCTTTTTGTAGTGAACAGTGAACAGAAAGAGGTGAGAAAAACAGGAAACTGAATGAGGCCATTTACCATTTACCGTGTACAGTGATTTGGGAATGGGATGTAGGGGCAAATTCCATATTTGCCCCATGGTAGGGGCAATTCATGAATTGCCCCTACGTTACAAAAATGAAATGTTCCCTAAAATCTGTCCAATACACCAATATACCAATATACCAATACACCAAGAGTGCATTATTTACCCGTCCCTATTTTCACTACTCCTCTCCTTTTTCTCTAAAGTTACAAGCTCTTCACGAGTCACGAATTAAACACTTCTTTAAAAAATTGATCTTTATCTAACATCTTTTGCCATTGTCTATGTCGTCTAACACTTTCAACTTTTTTCTTTCTAGGCATATTTATAAATCTAATAGTCTCTATAGGTCCTATTTCCGCCATAAGCGCTTCAATAGATTTTTTAATTAGTGTATTTTCATCCATATATCTAATTTTCCTCACCTCAAATCCTCCTTATCACAAAAATTTAGAGGAGTTCCACACCATATCTTTATTTTGTATCTTCTACATTTTTTTAAAAGTTTATCGTCACAAGAAATAAATTCAGCTCCACCTATTTCTGCAAATGCTACATGTGCCGCATCTGCTACTCCAAAACCAAATTTTACTAATTCTTCTGCTCGGTCTTTGGCTCTTTTTAAATCAACTCCAATTTTCTTGCCACATTTGTTTAATAGTGTAATTAATTGAATTCTTTCAATATCATCCTCAATAGCTAAAATTTCTTTGATATGCACAGGAGATACCATCATCTCATAAAAATTTTCTTTTATCCTGGCAAGGATTAAATTTATTGCCTCAGTTTCAAGCCTTATTCTTAAATAACTTTGGTCGTCAAAAGGTCTGCTTAATGCACATACATCAATATAAAGAAGCTTCTTCATAACTAAATTTTAATAAATATTTTAAGAAAAGCAATAAAAATGAACTCACCTTTTTCCCCTTACTATTCACAAATCACGATTCACTATCCACTGCTTCCCTGCAACCTCTTAAGCGAATACACCCCAAAATCCCTAAACACTGGCACAAACTTTCTATCCTTTTTTGAACCCAACAAATCTTTCATCTCCCCAAAAACTCTCTGTACAAAATTCTTACTCCCAAGTACCCCTGCATCTGTAAAATACCGACACCTATACTTAAATAGATCTGCAGATTTTAACTGAAAATTCTTCTTTCTTTCTTTTTCCAATATCTTTTCATCTATCCTAACACCCTTGCCTGAATCTATTGCCCCTGTCTCATATACAAATTCACGATATTTCCTCACTATCTCTTCCTCATCAAACTCATTCCATTCCTTCATCCCAAAATCAACACTTAATAAATTATCTTTATTACCAGACTGAATATGATAACCCAATGAACACCACCTGTATTCCTCTGGCCTCTTTACTATACCTGCTCGAACTGCATTTAAATCAACATATGCAAGTAAGTTTACTAAAGTTAATCCATCTTCTACAATCAAACTCTTAAAACGCTCGCCCCACAATGTACCCCGCCTGTTATACTTCTTATTAAAATACCTGCTAAATCCCTGCTTTATCTCCTTCACATACCACGACAAGCTGCATAACTTCTTCTTAAACCTCTCAAATTCAAATTTAGAACCAATTTCTTTTGCTCCATACAATCTCTTATACCGCTCCCTTACATCTTCATCAGTCACATCAGACTCAGGATACATCCTAACAACCAGATGAAAATGATTGCCCATTATGGCAAATCCCAAAACATCCACAAAAAATATCTTACTCCACTTCTTTATTAGCTTAAGCATATATTCTTTGTCTTCATCCTTAAATGGTAAACCATCTAAAGCTGTCCTGGATATTACATGATATACAGTAGGCTCATCTTCCTTCAAAAACCTCGCTATCCTTGGCATAACTAAACTCCTTATGTAAGGGCTAATCTGGGGAAAAAGAATTTCTTCTTCAGCATCCTAAGTCTTTTTGAAAATAAAATCAAGCATTATTCGCCTGTCACCTTTTCTCTCTAATAAGTACTGGATTAAAAAGACTGGCAAAAAAATATACTCTAAAAACGCCACCAGGAAGGTTTACTGGGAGGGTGCAGGGAAAACTCCGTCTTCCCTCTTGACATACTTATCATGGATGTCACCTTT
>JAMOQN010000012.1 GCA_027063985.1 Desulfohalobiaceae bacterium | reverse complement strand
TTTTACAAAATTTATCTATTTATGAGTCTTTGTTAAAAATATTCAAGTACACAAAAAATTTTAAAATCTGGCCCAAAAAACAAAATTTAATAATTACCCATAATTTTTTTGTAGCAGAATTAAAGGGCGACATACAAATCCTTAAATATTTTAATTTATCAAATACAAAAGAGATCTCCTATTACATATTTTTTCTAGACAAAAAAAATTGTACATATACAGAGAAGTTAACATATTCTTTTTTATTAAAAAATAAGATATTTGTTTATTTTTGGTGCAATAAAAAAAGTAATTTTATTTCATGTACAGATAATGTTGACAAAAATATTTATGTCCCTAAGATCTCAGCTAATAGCAATATTGAAGCATTAAAGTTAAATAATTTATTAGAAAATGCTAAAATCAATATAAGTAATAGCTTAACTCTTTTTGTGCCAATACTTAAATTTAAAGAAAAAGACCATAGACCTATTTATCTCCTTGAATATAATGTACCAGAATTAGTTGCCATCTTAAGGGCTAAAGGTTACAACTGTTTTATTTACTAACTTTTAAACAAAGTGGAACATGCTATGAAAAAAAATTTATTTTTTCTAGTCCTATTAATATTAGTTCTATCAATTGTTTCTATTTTTCAAAGTTCCCCAACCAGTGGTTCTAATAATAAAATCTCTGCCCTATATATTAGGATTTCAGGCACTATTAATCCAGCTCAGGTTGACCTTTTGGAAGATGGTTATAATGATGCTACCAGAAATAACTATGACCTCATAATAATTGGATTAGATACCCCAGGTGGGCTTGCTAAATCCATGAGGGACATGGTCAAAATAATTCTAAATTCTCGTATTCCAGTGGTAGTTTGGGTGGGACCAAAAGGGGCACAAGCTGCATCTGCAGGGGTATTTTTAGTAGCTGCATCAGATATTGCAGCCATGGCACCCAACACAAGTATTGGTGCTGCTTCTCCTGTTGCAATGGGAGGAAAAGACGCCCCCAAGACTTTGGAGAAAAAAATAAAAAACGACCTCATGAGCCTTATTAGGTCTATGGCAAGGGAAAAGAATAGAAATTTCATGTGGTATGAAAGGGCCATAGAAACAGCAGAATCATTAAATGCCCAGGAAGCTGCAATAAACAAAGTAATAGACATAATTGCTGTCTCTCCCACTGATCTTATGGAACAAATAGGCAAAAAGGGCATTATGAAAAATGGAACATTGGTTAAATTCGACAAACACAGCTATAAAATCATAGAATTTGCTCCATCCCTTCGATATAAATTTCTCTCATGGCTCCTTGATCCTCAAATTGCTTATTTACTCCTATTAGGTGGAATTGCTGGCCTCTTTTTTGAGCTGTCACATCCAGGCGTAATATTTCCAGGGGTCTTTGGTTCCATATGTCTATTACTTGCCCTGTACGCCCTCTCTGTCTTACCAACAAATGTTGCTGGGCTGCTACTTATTTTACTTGGGTTTGTCCTGTTTATATTAGAGATAAAAATAATTAGTTATGGCCTCTTAACCATTGGTGGTCTTGTTTGTATGTTTTTGGGATCCACTATTTTATTTAGACATGAGCCTGGAATAACTGGACTTGGTTATTCAACCATATTACCATCTTTATTTGTAATTGGGATCCTTGTAATTTGGGTGCTTTATCTTGTTACAAAAGTCCAATTAAAACCCACAAAACTTGGAATTGAAGGAATAGTTGGAATGATAGGTGAGGTAATAGAATGGAAGGAGAACAAAGGAAAGATAAAGATCAGGGGTGAAATCTGGAAAGCAGAAACAACCAGGGGAAATAACAACCTATCCAAAGGGACAAAAGTAAGGGTGGTTGACACCCTTGGTTTGACATTAATTGTTGAACCTATTCAAACCTTAACAACGTAAGGAGGACTAATATGTTTTCATTGCTACCAATCTTAATAATAGCCTTTTTATTTCTGGCATCAGCAATTAAGGTCGTAAATGAATATGAAAGGGCTGTAATATTCAGGCTTGGGAGGATTTTAAACGCAAAAGGACCTGGTTTGATCATACTTATTCCAGTTGTGGACAAAATGATTAAGGTCTCTTTAAGAATTATCACCCTGGATGTGCCTTCCCAGGACGTTATTACAAGGGACAATGTGAGTGTTAAAATTAATGCAGTTGTGTATTTCAGGGTTGTTGACCCTGTTAAGGCAGTAATAGAGGTAGAAGACTTCATGTTTGCCACCACCCAACTTGCCCAGACTACCCTAAGATCCATTTGCGGTTCAGTGGAACTTGATGAAATTCTAACCCATAGGGACAAGATCAACTCCCAGATTCAGGACATCTTAGATGAACATACAGACCCTTGGGGAATTAAGGTAACCAATGTTGAATTAAAACACATAGATTTGCCACAGGATATGCAACGTGCAATGGCAAGACAGGCAGAGGCTGAAAGGGAACGTAGATACAAGGTAATTAGTGCACAAGGTGAATATCAAGCTGCTGAAAAATTGGCACAGGCTGCTGAAATAATCGCCAAAAGGCCCATGGCCCTGCAGCTTAGATATTTGCAGACATTAAGGGAAATGTCCTATGAAAGTAACTCAACTACTATTCTACCTATTCCTCTGGATTTATTTAAAAATTTAATTTCAGTAAATAAAGAAACATATATTACCAAAGAGTAAAAATTATTGACTAAAATTGGCTTTAAAAATATTTTTGACTGCGAAAAAATAATAAAAAAATAATAATAAAAGGAGTAAAGATATGGCTGAGAAAAGATATTGTCCCTATTGCCATCAGGAAATGGAGTATTGGCTTGCCCCAGCAGAAACTTGTTGGGGTTATATTTACGTTTGTTTCAACAACTCTTGTCCTTTTTATAGAAATTCTTCAGATAACATTTTAAATAAAGGAGAAGACCAGAGACATTTTGCAGCTAGATATGGAGAAGATCCCGCTAATAATTTTCATCCAATAAATATACTTGCCTATAATCCCTTTGTTAAATTAGAGGAAACCAAATAAAAACCCGCCCAAGGCGGGTTTTTTTCGTATCTCATGGAAAAACTCTATACTATCAAAGAACTATCATCCATTTTAAACGTGCCTGAGAGCACGCTGAGATACTATCGTGATAGATTTGAAGAATTTATACCAGTAGTTGGAAAGGGAAGAAAAAGGAGGTATAAAAAAGAATCAATTGAAATATTTAAACAAATAATAAAGGGATATGAAGAAGATTTAACTACAAAACAAATAAGAAACAACTTATTAAAAAAACTCTCTAAAGAGGACTCAGAACCAGAAATTAATAAGGATCAGCTCCAACAAATCCTGGAAAAACAATCTCAAATCCTGGATCTTTTGGCCGAAGATATAAGATCTAAAAAGGATTTTGAAAAAGAGCTAGACAACTTAAAAACAAGGCTAAAAAAAATAGAAAAAGCCTTGATAAAGCTTATTTCTGACTATAAACACTTTAAAAAACAATTGGATAAATACATAGACATTTCACACAATAACAAGGAGATTCTGTAATGGAGAAGGAACAGGAATTAAAAAACTTAATTGATGCAATTTCACCAATGGATTCTAACATATTTCAAAAGGCTAAAGAACATACAGCTCAGTTAGTAATGCCCCCAAGGGCCCTTGGGAGACTACATGAAATTTCTGAAAGGATTTGTGCTATCCAAAGGACATTAAATCCAGATGTTTCCCAAAAACAAGTTATAGTCTTTGCCGGAGATCACGGGATTGTTGAAGAAGGGGTCTCAGCCTTTCCACAAGTAGTAACCTTAGAGATGGTGCGTTGTTTTATAAAAGGCGGGGCTGGAATTAGTGTTATTAGCAGGTTTGTTGGTGCCAAAGTTATGGTTGTAGATATGGGCATTATTCCTGATTTTATTCCTGAAAACCAGGAAGAAAAAGCAATATTCAAAGAGAACAAGGTTGCAAGGGGGACAAAGAACTTTGCAAAAGGCCCTGCAATGACAAGGGATGAGGCCGTCCAATCCATATTAAATGGCTTTAATATTGCAAAAGAGGCTATTTCTAATGGCATAAAAATAATTGCAACTGGTGATATGGGAATTGGAAATACAACACCCTCTTCTGCCATTGGATGTGTCTATACAGGAGAAAGTGCAGAAGTAATGGTTGGTCCAGGGACAGGAATTGACCAGGAAGGTATCAAAAAAAAGATAGCTGCTGTTAAAAAAGGACTGGATGTAAACAAGCCAGACCCAAAAGACCCAATAGACGTGTTATCAAAAGTAGGTGGTTTTGAGATTGGCGGAATTGCTGGATGTATCCTGGCGTGTGCCTACCACAAAATACCCGTTATGATTGACGGTTTTATTTCAACTGCAGGTGCACTCATTGCAAAGGCACTGTGTCCTTCTAGTGTTGAATACATGTTTGCAGGACACAAATCAGAAGAACCAGGACACATAGCCATGCTAAAACATCTTGGACTAACTCC
>JAMOQN010000011.1 GCA_027063985.1 Desulfohalobiaceae bacterium | reverse complement strand
TGCTTAAGCGCAAAAAAATATTGTGGGGGAAATTTATACAGGCTAACTTCCCAATAGATCAATTAAAAGAAGTAGTTAATTTCTTTGGGTTAGATTTTAATAATCGAGCTTTTACAAGGTGTCTTGTGTGCAATAAAAGGTTAGTTCCTGTTGATAAAGATGCAATTATCCATAGATTAGAGCCAAAAACTAAAAAGTACTACAATGAATTTTCAATATGCCCTGTATGTAAAAGGATCTATTGGCCAGGATCCCATGTGGAAAAAATGAAGGACTTGTTAAAAAAACTGGTTTAGTGTATGAGCGTATAAGAAATAAATATTAGTAATAGATAGGGAGTAAGATATGGAGATTAAAACTATTTTAGAAGAATTTGAAGTAATAGCAAAGGATCCTGTTACTTATTTAAGAAATTTGAGTGAGAACGGAAAGAAAATTGTGCTTTACACCTGCTCATATGTGCCTGATGAGATCATATGGGCTTTTGGATTTCATCCTGCCAGGGTGTTGGGAATATCTGAAACACACCAGCTTTCAAATTCCCACCTGCAACCATATTGCTGCCCCACTGCAAAAGCGGTTTTAGAAGATATCCTGTCTAAAAAATTACCTGCCGCCCATGTAGTATTCTCAAATACGTGTGATACAATGCAACGGGTATCGGATATTGTGAGGATAAACACAGACCTTGAACACTTTGATTTTATGGTCCCTACAAGATTGGATTCTGACACCTCAAAAAAATATTTAAGGGAACAAATATTAAACCTTGCTGGATTTTTAAAAAGAAGATCCCTTTTATTAGAACAAGATAGAGAATGTTTTGATGATGTTTCCAAGATTAACTCTGCAATGGAACTTTTTGAAAGAATATATAGAAGTGTCTTGAAACTAGCAGAGATAGCTCAAATGTCCAATAAAATTTCAAACAAAGATATGCACAATATATTTTTTGCATCAGCCATTATGGACAGAGAAGATCTTGCAAAAAAAATAGAACAGCTAAATGATTGTATAAAAGAATCGACTATCTCAAACTCCGTTAAAAAGAAGATAGTCCTCACAGGGAGTTTATGTTGTTTTCCTGGTATATATGAAATCCTTGATAATGCAGGTGCAAAAGTGGTTTATGACGACCTCTGCTCTGGTATAAGGCCGTACAAAAGGCGTATTAAATTAACCGGGGATTGGGCCTATGATATTGCAAAGAGCCTGTTAGAGAGGCCTATTTGTGCAGCAAAATTTAAAGGACTTTTTGAAAGGATTTTGTATTTAAAAGATATTGTGAAAAAATACAGGGCACAGGGTATAATTTTTTTGGTTCCAAAATTTTGTGACCCCCACTTGTTTGATTATCCAGATATAAAAAAAGAGATGGATGTACCTGTACTCCTTTTGGAAACTGATGAGAAAAATCAGATAAAAGGGCCAGAGAGGACTAGAATAGAAGCATTTTTAGAAACCATATAAGGGGAAGAATTATGAATATGGAATATAAAAAAGAGCCCATTAAAACAAAATCAAAGATGAAGGAAATAATGACCAATTATTTTTTAGAGGCCTTTGATGCAAAAAATAAGGGGAAAAAAGTTGCGTGGATTACCAGTGGTGGGCCAGTTGAGCCTTTGATTGCAATGGACATAATCCCCATATACCCAGAAAATCATGGGGCAATGATTGGAGCATCAAAATTGGGGGAAAAACTTGTGAGTTATGCAGAAGGTCTAGGCTATTCTTGTGATCTTTGCTCATATGCAACAGCAGATATAGCATGCAGTAGAGGGGAAAAAGGTCCAATAGGCCATTTGCCAGAGCCAGATATGTTGATCTGTTGCAATAACATATGTTCAACAGTGGTAAAATGGTATGAGATCCAGGCAAGGTATTTTAATGTCCCATTATTTATTCTGGATACCCCCATGTGTCACACAAACTTTACTGAAGATACAAAGGAATATGTGAGAAGACAGTTTGATGAGTTGTTTTTGTTTTTAGAGACAGTGTGCAAGAAAAAAATGGATTTTGACAGGCTTGAGGAGGTTGGGAGATTATCTGTTCAGGCACAAAAACTCTGGCAAGAAATCCTGGACACAACAACGCATTCTCCAGCACCAATGAGTGCATTTGATGCATTTTTCCATCTGGCACTTATCGTGACTTTGCGTGGGACTGAGATTTGCGTTAATTATTATAGAGAATTGCTAGAAGAGATGAAGGATAGAATAAAAAATAAAATTTGCGCCGTACCTAATGAGAAGTACAGGGTTTTGTGGGATAACCTTCCAATTTGGTATAAGACCAAGTGGTTGTCAGAAAAATTTGCTGAAAGGGACGTATGTTTAGTGGCTGATACCTATACCTCTGCCTGGTGTAGCTCCTTAAGATACATTGATGAAAATGATTTTCTGGGCTCCTTGGCACCGGCATATACAAGGATTTATCTAAATCAGGGGATTGATACAATGGCCAATGAGATAATAAAGATGATAGATAAATATAAGGTACATGGGATTATCATGCACTCAAATAGGAGTTGTAAGCCATATTCCTTTGGACAATATGATATACAGAAAATAATAAGGAATAAGACCAAAGTCCCAGTGCTCATAATTGAAGCGGATATGCTGGATCAACGCTCATTTTCAGATGCTCAGATAGAGAGCAGAATTGATGCCTTTTGTGAACTCTTACACTCATAAACACTATTGTCTTGCCCAATTAAACTATTTGAGGTAACTTGTCCTTTATCTATTTTTTCTAACTTTAATGTGTTTTTAAAGGGTTAAATAAAGAACTGGAGGTCAATAGATGCTCACTGCTGGGATAGATATAGGTTCTACTACTGTTAAATGTGCAATATTAAAAGATAATGAGATTGTTGCAACGGCTATTGATTTTACTGGATATAATGTAAAAAAGGCGTGGCAAAATATTTTGTCTAAGGCGCTTGATAAGGCCAAATTATCAACAAATCAAATAGACAATATAATTTCAACTGGTTATGGAAGGGACAGTGTGGATATTGCAAATAAAAAGATTACTGAAATTACATGTCATGCAGCAGGTGCCCATTTTCTAGAACCAGGGGTCAGAACAGTTATAGATATTGGTGGCCAGGATTCCAAGGCCATATCTTTGGCTGAAGATGGTCGGGTCATTGATTTTGTAATGAATGATAAGTGTGCAGCTGGTACTGGTAGATTTTTAGAGGTAATGGCCAGGGCAATGGAGGTGGATCTGGATAAATTTGGTGAATTATCTATGGTTGCCAGAGAACCTGTTAAAATAAGTAGCCTCTGCACTGTATTTGCAGAATCAGAAGTTATCTCAATGATTTCTCAAGGAAAATCCCGTGAAGACATAATTGCCGGGATACACAGATCCATTGCAACCAGGGTGTATTCAATGGCAAGCAGACTTGATATTAGATCTCCTATTATGCTAACTGGTGGAGTTGCAAAAAATATAGGAGTTGTAAATGCACTTAAAGAGAAATTGGGTGATAATTTAATAATAAATCCTTATGCACAATTAAACGGCGCCATTGGAGCTGCATATCTTGCACAAAGGCAAAGTTGAATAATGGGGGAATGGGTTTAAGAGCTGATGGGTTGATGGGTTAAATTGTTCAACGTTCAATGTTCGACGTTCAATGTTTAAGGTACCTAAAACCTAGAACTTACAACGTAGAACGTAGAACATTGAATCTTTATGAAATCCAACAAACTCAACAAACTCACAAATCCAATAAACCCACAGCTACACAAACCACATTAAAGGGGGAGAGTTATGAGAATAGTAGAGCCAGGGAAAGTTACAGATAATATTTATCTTCTGGGGAAAAAAGAGTCTAATGTTTATTTGTTAGATGGAGGGGATGAGGCGGCAATTTTAGGTGGAGGGATGATATATATTGCCCCTGATGTTATAGAGCAAATAGAAAAAATTAACATTGACCCCAACAAGATAAAAAAAGCAGTGATATTACATTCCCACTTTGATCATGTTGGAATCCTTCCTTATTTAAAGAAAAAGTGGCAATGGATAGAGATTATTGGATCCAAGAAGGCAAAAGACCTTCTCTCAAAAGAAAAGGTGATTTCATCTATTCAATTTCTGAATGATATGATATTAGAAAAACAAAATATGAAACAAAAAGCCAAGGAGATTGGACTTGATTTTCCAAAATTGGATGTTGAAAAGGTGGTTTCTGAGGGGGACACCATCAAAGTAGGAGACTTCAGTCTTCAAGTCCTAGAAGTTCCAGGTCATTCTTCCTGCTCAATTGCCCTTTATGAACCCAAGTTAAAGGCCCTGTTTGCATCTGACGCAGGGGGAATCCCCATGGGAGATGACGTATTTACCGCAGCTAATTCCAATTTTGATAAATATATGGATAGCTTGCTTAGAATGAGTAAATTAGACGTAGAGATTCACCTTGCAGAACATTTTGGGGCAATGACTGGTGAAGATGCAAAAAAATTTATGGAAAAGTCCATAGAGTCTGCAAAGCAGACTAGAAAGATTTTAGAAGATGCCTATAAAAAACATAAGGA
>JAMOQN010000010.1 GCA_027063985.1 Desulfohalobiaceae bacterium | reverse complement strand
CTGGCTTTATTCCAGTATTTAAAAATGTGGCATGGGACGGTATTTTTGCTGGGCTTGCTGGTGGAAATTATGATGCTATATGCTCTTCTGTTAGTATAACTGAAGAGAGAAAAAAGACCATGGATTTTAGTATCCCATATTATAAAGTAAGACAGGCTTTGGTTGTTCCAGTGACCAGCCAGGCAAAATCATTAGAAGACTTAAAGGGCAAGAAGGTTGGCGCCCAAATTGGAACAACTGGTTATTTTGCTATTAAAAAGGTAAAAGGCGTTATTGCTAAGTCCTATGATGAGATAGGCCTTGCCATGCAGGATTTAATAAACGGTAATCTAGATGGCGTTGTATGTGATGACCCAGTGGCAGCCAATTATGCCAGGCAAAAACAGGGGTTTAAAGACAAGCTAAAAATAGCAAATATTATTGAGACTGGTGATGTTGAATACTATGGTATTGCAGTTAAAAAGGGAAATAAGGAGGTTTTGGATTTAATAAATAAGGGAATAAAGGCAGTAAAAGAAAAAGGTATTGAAGCAAAATTAATCAAAAAATGGATAAAATAAATTGATTTCTTATAGGGCCTGGGTATGCCATGTCCTAATTTATGAGGGATATGTATGGATGAGAAAAAAACACCTGAGGTGAAAATTGAAGTAACAGATGGTGCAGCTATACCTATAGAAAAAGATGAAGGTCTGTTTACTGCCTGGAGGATCGCATTTTTTGGGTCAATAGGGATTATTATTGCTCTGTGCGTATTTAAGCCAGATCCCTATCTTGAGATCTTGAAGTTTGTCCCAGACGGAGTGGTAGTGACCTTTGAGGTCACTATTATCTCAATAGTTTTGTCTTTTTTTGTAGGGCTTTTAACTGGGCTTGGAAGGATATCAAAAAATAGGGCCATTAATCTTATTGCTTCCACTTATGTGGAGGTAATAAGGGGAATTCCTCTATTGGTCCAACTTTTTTACATATATTATGCGGTTGGGAGTTTTACGAGGATTCCGCCTTTTTTTGCCGCTATTTTGGCCATGACAATTTGTTATGGGGCATATATGGGAGAGGTGTTTCGTGCAGGCATAGAGTCCATAGATAAAGGTCAGACAGAAGCTGCCATGTCCCTAGGTTTTAACAAGAGACAGACCATGTTATATGTGATCCTGCCCCAGGCAATGAGGACCATTTTACCGCCTGTTGGAAATGAGTTTATAGCCCTTTTAAAAGACACCTCCCTGGTTTCTATTATAGCTGTTGCAGATTTGCTTCGAAGGGGCAGAGAATACGCAACATCTACTTTTCATTATTTTGAGACATTTACGATGATTGCTCTTATTTATTTGGTTATAACCCTGCTTTTGTCTAAATGTGTAAGCTACATGGAGAAGAGACTAACGCCCTATGAATAAAAAAGATGCAATAATAAAAATAGAACACGTGTATAAGTATTTTGGACAGTTTTTGGCCTTAGAAGATATTAATCTGGATGTGTTTAAACAGGAAAAAATAGTAATAATAGGGCCAAGTGGTTCTGGAAAGTCCACACTTCTTAGGACAATCAATCAACTTGAAAAAGTGACATCTGGGAAAATAATTGTTGATGGAGTTGATGTTACAGAGCCTGGTGTGGATTTAAATAAAATCAGGACTTCTCTAGGTATGGTGTTTCAAAGTTTTAACTTGTTTCCCCATAAGACTGTGCTTGAAAATCTCACCCTGGCACCCATTAAATTAAAAAAATTGTCAAAAGAAGAGGCAGAAGAGATAGCCTTAAATCTTTTAGATAAAGTGGGTATTAAGGATAAGGCAAACAATTATCCAAAACAACTCTCTGGAGGACAGCAACAGAGGGTGGCCATTGCCAGGGCCCTTGCAATGAATCCAAAGATTATGTTATTTGACGAGCCAACATCTGCACTGGATCCTGAAATGATTGGTGAAGTATTAGATGTTATGAAGGATCTGGCAAAAGAAGGGATGACAATGGTTGTTGTTAGCCATGAGATGGGGTTCGCAAGGGAGGTTGCAGACAGGGTAGTTTTTATGGATAGTGGAAAGATAGTGGAAGTTGGAACGCCTGAACACTTTTTTAAAAATCCAATCCATCCCAGGACAAAACAATTTTTGAGTCAGATACTATAAGGTTGGTTGCTTATGCGGATATCTGTAATTGGTGCTAGTGAGTGCTGCCCAACAATATATAACGAAGCAATGGCCCTTGGCAGACTTTTGGCCAAAGAGGGCTTTTTAATTGTGTGTGGCGGCCGAGGAGGAGTAATGGAAGCAGTTGCCCAAGGTGCAGCCATGGTCGGGGGTACAACCATAGGAATATTGCCAGGTAGAGATGTAAAAGAGGCAAATAGATATATCACCTATCCAATTGCAACTGGTCTTGGTGAAATGAGAAATTTCTTGGTAGTATTAAATGGAGATATTGTTGTGGCTGTATCTGGTGAATATGGCACATTATCTGAGATTGCCCTTGCCAAAAAGATAGATAGACCAGTAATAGCACTTGGTAGGTGGAAGGAGATCAAAGGGGTCATTCCAGCCAAGGACCCAAGAGATGTTATTCGCATTATAAAAAAGATAAAAGAGAATCTGAATAGGAGCTAATATATATGAAGAGGTTATTTGCGCCCTGGAGGATTGAATATATTTTAGGGCCTAAACCAGATGAATGTGTGTTTTGCATAAAGGATTTATTAGATGAAGATGAAGAAAGATTAATTTTATGGAGAGGAGAATTTTGTTTTGTCATTATGAATAAATTCCCTTATAGTTCTGGACATATTATGGTTACGCCTTATAGACATGTGTATTCTTTAGATGAACTTGCACCTGATGAGCTAAATGAGATGATGCTTGTTATGTCTCAGTGTGTGACTATATTAAAAAAGGTATTTAATCCCCATGGGATAAATATTGGACTAAATATTGGTGAGGCAGCAGGGGCTGGGATAGAAGAGCATCTACACTTTCACCTTGTGCCCAGATGGAAGGGCGACCATTCCTTTATGGCCCTTTTTTCTGAGACAAATGTAATTCCAGAGCACTTGGCTAAAACTTATAAGAAATTAAAACCCCATTTTGATGGAGTTAAATTTTAATAACTATAAAAAGCAAGGGAGTTTACTATGAAATTTATTAAAATGCTTTTTTTTCTAATTGTCTTTTTATGTGGTTTAGTTTTTTTTATCCAAAATTCAGTTTTTATTACAGAGAAAATAGCATTAAATTTTAACATCTTTGGCATAAAATGGGCTAGCGGCCCAATACCCCTTTATGTGTATTTGCTAACTGGTTTTGCCTTAGGTGCCATTGTCTCTTTTTTATATCTTTTAGGGGAAAAGTTAAGGCTGAGTGCAGAAGTTAAGTCCTTGAAATCCAGGGTGAGACAGTTAGAAGAAGAGCTTGCTCAACTGGCTCCTGAAGAAGAGGAGGAAGGTGAGAGTCAAGAAGAATAATTTTTAACCATAATCTTGCCTACTCTTTATTTTAGCAAGTTTGGATAGGTAGATGGGTGGATATTAATCCCATCTACCTTCAATTCCTTCATTCATGATCTCATTTATCCAAATTATTAAGGCACATCTATGACCGCTCAAAAGAAACTAACTCCAATGCTCAGCCAATATCTCTCAATAAAAGAACAGTATCCTGATGCCCTTCTTTTTTTCAGGATGGGGGATTTTTATGAGCTTTTTTTTGAAGACGCTGAAATTGCATCTAGGGAATTACAAATTGCATTAACTTCCAGAAATCCCAATGATGAAAACCCTGTTCCCATGTGTGGAGTGCCTTTTCATGCTGTTGATGAATATTTAAAGATACTTCTTGAGAAAAATTATAAAGTTGCAATATGCGAGCAAGTAGAAGATCCTAAACAGGCAAAAGGACTTGTAAAAAGGGCAGTGACAAAGGTTCTCACCCCTGGAGTAATAGTAGAAGAATCTACTTTAACTTCTAAAAACAATAATTTTCTGGCATCTGTTTTTTTTAATAATTCAAACTCAATTGGGGCCGCTACCTGGATAGATTATTCAACAGGCGAGTGGCTTGGTTTTTATTCAAAGGACCTAAAAGAGATATGGAAGTGGATATGTAAGGTAAACCCCGCAGAAATAATCTGCCCTGAAAACTATTCAGTTCCATCTGAATATTCCCATTTAAATCCAAAAATTACCTATCTCCCCAAAATGATGTTTGATTTTAAAAGGGCAAAAAAATTAATAGAACAACATTTTTTAGGGGATAATCTAATTTTGCCACGAATTGACGCAAAAAAAGAGCTAATTCAAGCCTGTGGCGGGATTATTCTCTATCTAAATAAGACCCACAACGAAAATCTCTCGCACATAAAACCAATAAAGATTGTAAATCTGGATAAATTTCTAATAATCGATGAGGTAAGTGAAAGGAATTTAGAGTTATTTCAGACCCTTGATGGTAAGCGGGGTGAAGGAACATTGCTCTGTTTATTAGATAAGACCAAGACCCCTATGGGTGGTAGATTTTTGGTAAATAGACTTAAATACCCCTTAAGAAATCTAAAAGAGATAAA
>JAMOQN010000009.1 GCA_027063985.1 Desulfohalobiaceae bacterium | reverse complement strand
ATAACAATAAAATAATTTTATATCCAAAGGTATTATACGTTGGCATAGGTTGTAATAAGGGGACTCATTTTTCAGAGATTTTGGATCTATTTAACTGCGTATTTTCCGAAGAAAATTTAGCCGCTGATTCAGTTTGTGCCATAGTAACTACAGATAAAAAAAGCAATGAACAGGGTATAATAGACTTTGCAAAAATTCTAAAAAAAGAGCTCATTTTTATTGATCACTTCAAATTAGACAAAATAAAAGTTCCAAATCCATCTGAGAATGTTAAAAGACATATGGGGGTATATAGTGTCAGTGAAGCTTGTGCAATTATAGCTTCAAAAGGAAAGTTAATAGTTGAGAAAAGAAAATCAAAAAATGTTACAATTGCTGTAGCTATAAAGGATTTAACATATTCAAAATAGGAGATATATTGATATGGACTATGGTAAATTAAACATTATAGGAATCGGTCCTGGAGGAGATGAACACATAAGTTTTTATGCAAAGGATACAATTATAAATTCTGATGTAATTGTTGGTTATAAAAAATATATAGAATTAATTGAACATTTAATAAATGGAAAAGAGGTATATTCAACTGGTATGATGGGTGAGATAAAAAGGTGTGAGGCAGCTATTGAGTATGTATTAGATGGAAAAGATACATCTGTTGTATGTAGTGGAGATGCTGGTATTTATGGACTTTCTGGTCTTATTTTAGAAATCTTAGACAAAAAAGGATTAATTAATCAGATTAAAGTGGAGATAATACCAGGTATCCCTGCCTTTGTTGCATGTGCAGCATCTTTAGGTGCACCTCTAATGCATGATTTTGCGTGTATTAGTTTAAGTGATTTAATGACTCCATGGGATGTTATTGAAAAAAGGATCCATTTATGTGGAGAAGGGGATTTTGTTACTGTAATCTATAATCCAAAATCAAAAAAGAGAAATTGGCAGATTATTGAGGCTATAAATATATTAAGGAAATTTAGAGATGAAAAAACACCTGTTGGGATTGTAAAAAATGTCACAAGAGATGGAGAAAAAATAATTATTACAAATTTGAGAGATATAGATTTTGATGAGATAGATATGTTTACTTTGATAATTGTAGGCAATTCAAAGACCAAAAATATCGGAAGATTTATGGTAACTCCCAGGGGGTATTTGGAAAAGTATAAAGTGTAATTGTTTTTTACATTTCAACCTATTAGTTTCAATACCTTTACTATTCATTGACTTTTTTCAAAATAGGACTACAATTACTCCTCAAATTTTTTCTTTCAGAGAGGGGGCATTTATGAAAAATAGGATTTCATCAGGTGTTGATGGGTTAAATGAGATATTAAAGGGGGGATTCCTTATTAAACGCGCCTATTTGGTAAGAGGTGGACCAGGTTCTGGAAAGACTACCCTTGGTTACCATTTTTTAATGGATGGGGTAAAAAAAGGGGAAAAGGCACTTTTTATAACACTAGGTGAGCCAGAGGACCAATTAAAGGCAAATGCCAGTGCCTTGGAGCTAGATCTTAGTGGTGTGGAATTTTTGGATTTAACTCCTAGTCCAGAATTTTTTACCCAGGCTGAAAGTTATGATATATTTAGTCCAGCAGAAGTGGAAAGGGAACCAATAACTCAAATGATAGTAAATAAAGTAGAAACATTAAAACCGTGCAGGGTATTTATCGATTCTATGACCCAATTTCGTTACCTTGCACCTGATGCCTTTCAGTTTAGAAAACAGGTCTTGAGTCTTATTCGTTTTTTAATAGAAAATGATGCCACTATTTTGTTCACTTCAGAGGCATCAGCTGAGGCTCCAGATGAGGACCTCATGTTTTTGAGCGACGGCGTTATAAATCTGGAAGTACAAACTGATATCAGGACAATTGAGGTAGTAAAGTTTAGGGGATCAGAATTTATTCCTGGTCTTCATTCTTATAAAATAGGTCAAGGTGGGATAAAGGTGTTTCCCAGGATCATTCCAGAGCTAAATACCCTTGATTTTGAGTATAGAGTGGTCTCATCTGGAATACCTGAAGTTGATGAGTTACTTAAAGGTGGCCTTGAGATGGGCACTATTACCATGATAAGTGGCCCAACTGGTGTGGGTAAGACAACATTTAGTATGATTTTTTTGAAAGAAGCTGCAGGTAGGGGAGAAAATTCTGTGGTATATTCCTTTGAGGAGACTGAAGAAAAGTTAATAAAGAGGTGTGAATCAGTAAATATTCCTGTTAAATCAATGATTGAAAGTGGCAGATTGAAAATAAGACATATTGAACCACTTACATTACTGCCAGATGAGTTTGGCAATATAGTTAGAGAGGATGTGGAACAATTTGGGGCAAAAGTGGCAATGATAGATTCCACTTCTGGATATGAGATGGCAATGGGAGGAGAAAACCCAAGAGAGCATCTCCATGCTGTATGCAGATATATGGCAAACATGGGCCTGCTTGTACTTCTTACAACAGAGATTAGAGATATAACTGGAACCTTCAAGGTATCAGATCACCACATAAGCTACCTGGCAGATAATATCATTTTTTTGAGATATATTGAGACTAAAGGAGAACTTAGGCGGGCTATAGGGGTATTAAAGAAGCGGCTTGGTGATTTTGAAAAGACCTTACGTGAATACTCCATAACACGCTACGGTATTAGAGTTGGTCAGCCTTTGAAGAATCTTCGAAATATCTTATCAGGTAGTCCTGAGTCTTTAATAGAATAAATTATGATAAAAAAGGTATTACTCATATGTAAAAACAAGAAGAACTTAGAGCTCTTATCGGATTTTTTGAAAAAAAATGGTATCTACTCAAAGGAATGTTTCGATTTAAAAGAGGCCATGACTATGGACCTCAATAAAGTTTCCCTCTCTCTTATTGATTTAAGCGGGTATGACAGGTCTGTATTAAAGCTCCTCTCTATATTTTTTGAAAAAAAGGTCCCTTTTATTGTAATTTATCCTCCTCAAGCAAAAAATAAGAATATTGTTCCTCCTCCTGGCTCCAAGGGAATATTGATAAAGCCATTGAATCCAAAGACGCTGCTTAGTTTAATTAAAAATTTTTTGGAAGAGGATATATGATTTTATGAAGATATTAATTGGATTAAATAATAAGGCCAATAAGAATTTAATAGTTAAATGGATTGGCATCAGATATCAACTTGATATTATGGAACAAAAGGAGGATTTGAATAAAGAGTTTGACCTCCTAATAGTGGATGGACCAGTGCTCGAACAATTAAAAGATAACATAAAGGCGAGAAAAGATACAGAAACTCCAGTTTTTTTGCCAGTGCTGTTGATAACAAATAGGGATAATGTTAAGTTTATTACAAAACAACTCTGGGTAACAGTGGATGAGATAATACTCACGCCTATTGAAAAATTGGAGCTTTCTGCTCGAATTGAGATCTTGTTAAGGGCCAGGAGACTCAGTTTAATTACACAAAAAATGGCAATAACAGATCCCCTAACAGGCCTTTATAACCGTCGCCATTTTTTTGTTATTACTGAAAGAGAAATATGTAAAGTAAAGAGAAATGGAGGGTCAATTACCTGTCTTATGATGGATATAGATCATTTTAAAAAGGTAAATGATACCTATGGACATACTATTGGAGATATTGTCCTCAAAGAAGTTGCCAGGAGAATAAAATCTTGTCTTAGGGATTTTGATATAGTTGCAAGATATGGAGGAGAAGAGTTTGTTGCCATTATTGTTGATTCCAATTTAAGTATTGCACAAAAAATAGCAGAAAGGATAAGACAAAGGGTGTCAGAAAAACCAATTGAATTGAAAAATAATATTAGATTGCCGGTATCCATATCTATTGGAGTGAGTTCACAAAACGCACCAAATATAGATCTCCATATTCTTATTCAAAATGCAGACAAGAATTTGTACAGGGCAAAAGAATTGGGAAGAAATAGAATTGTTTATTAAAGATTCAGGAGATATATTTGAATAAAATACTTTTACTATTTAAACATAAGAAAAATAAAACACATATTACTAATTTTTTAAAAAATGATTTTGAACTCTTATATGAACCTAACTCAACAGAACTGTCAATTGATCTTATAGTAACAGATGCCCTTGCTCTTAAAGAGTACATGAACTGGATAGTTGCAAAAAAGAATTCTGAGATGCCTGTATTTTTACCGTGTTTGTTCATTTCTACAAGAAAAGACATTAAGCTTGCATCTAAATTTTTGTGGAAAGTTATAGATGAAATATGTTTTGCGCCAATTGAAAAGCTTGAGCTTAGGGCAAGAATAGAAATATTACTTAGATCAAGAAAGTTGAGTCTGGAGCTAAACAAAAGAAATGTAGATCTTCAATCTATATTATATATGTTAATACATGATTTAAAGGCACCTGCAAGGGCCATAGTAGGTTTTGCATCTCATATAATAAGAGAATCAAAGCAAGTTGCTAATCTCTCATCAGATACTTTAGATTTATTAAACAGGATCGTAGAATCTGGTAAAAGAATTGAGGACTTAATTGAGACTGAACTTAATTACTTAAAATTGGTCAATACAGTACCACGTAGTC
>JAMOQN010000008.1 GCA_027063985.1 Desulfohalobiaceae bacterium | reverse complement strand
ATCCCTGCACTTCAACAGGCATGGACGGCCCAGCACTGTCTACTTTTTGACCCTTATCATTTATCAAGGATCTGACTTTTCCATAATTTAAACCACAGACAAAGCTATCCCCTGTCTTTAATGTGCCCTCTTTAATTAGTACAGTTCCAACAGGCCCTCTACCTTTATCCAGTCTGGATTCAATAATAAATCCCCTGGCCCTTTTATTTGGATTGGCCTTTAACTCTAAGACTTCTGCCTGAAGGAGTAACATCTCTAACAATTGCTCAATACCAATCTTTTTCTTTGCAGAAATATTTACATAAATTGTGTCACCACCCCACTCTTCAGGTAAAAGCCCAAGTTCTGCCAGTTCTCTTTTTACCCTTTCTGGATCTGCATTTTCTTTGTCAATCTTATTAATAGCTACAATAATAGGGACACCTGCAGCCTTTGCATGGTTTATTGCCTCTTTGGTCTGTTCCATCACGCCATCATCAGCTGCAACTATTAAGATTACAATATCTGTGACCTGGGCTCCCCTTGCCCTCATTTCAGTAAATGCCTCATGACCAGGTGTATCTAAAAATACTACATATCCATCACCAACTTTTACATGATATGCTCCTATATGCTGGGTTATACCACCTGCCTCTCGTAGAGCCACGTCAGACTTTCTGATGGCATCCAATAGAGTAGTTTTACCATGGTCAACATGGCCCATTATTGTCACAACTGGAGGTCTGGGCTTCAAGTCTTCTGGTCTATCTTCTTCTTTTGGTAAAATAAAATCTTCTTCTGAAAATCCAACCTTTTCAACTTCATAGTCAAATTCTGCGGCTACCAATGAAGCAGTGTCAAAATCAATTGACTGATTAATAGTGGCCATTACCCCAAGGTCCATAAGGCTTTTAATTATCTGCTGTGCCTTAACCCCCATCTGCTGGGCAAGGTCTGCTACCCTGATGGCCTCTTCTATTTTTATCTTTCTCTTGGCAGCCTTTATTGGCTGGGTAGTGATTTTTGGTGGTTCTTGTGGTTTTTCTTCTTTTTTCTTTTTCTTTGGTAACTTTCCACCTGTTTTATCGCCAACTTGGGCTTCCTTTTTCTTTTTCCAATCGACCTTTTTCTTCTTAGCTTCTTCCTCATAAATACTTGATACATCTACAACCTTTTTGCCCTTTTTCTTTCGCCTCGCCCTCTCCCTCTTCTCAGGGATCACTGGCACATCAGGAGCATTAAATTCTTGTTCCTTTTTAGACGCTTCACCTTCCTTGCTCTGCACTTCTTCTTTTTTTGGTACAGTAATTACCCGTGCCTTTGGATACGGCCTTCTTTTTCTAAATTTTCTCCTGTCTTTAAATGACTTTTTCTTCTTTTTTTCTTCCTTTTTCTCTTTTACCTGTTCTTTTTCCAATTGGGGGGATTGGACTTTTTCTTCTACTTCCTTTAAACTATCCTCTTTTTCCGCCACATGTTCTTTAACTTCCTTTTTCTCTTCTGTTTCAATTTCTTTTTCTTTAACCTCTTTTTCTTCTACAACATGTTGTTCTTGCTCTTTTTCTTTTTGAACTTCAGCTTCTTTTACCTCTTTTTTTACCTCATGAGCTTCTTCCTTGCGTTCTTGTTCTCTTTTTTTTGTAGGCCTTCTTCTTATAATAATTCCAGAGGCCACTTTCTTCTTTTGCACCCTGTCTTGCTGTTTTAGTTCTTTAAATTTCTCTTTTACATACTGGACTTGTTCATCTGTAAGTCCACTCATATGACTCTTTACTGGAATATTTTCTTCTCTCAAAAAGTGCAAAAGTTCTTTATTACTTATGCCTAATTCTTTTGATAATTCTCTAACACGCATTTTTGTGGCCATAATCCCCCCTTAAAACCCCTTATCTCCTTCTCTCCAATCTAGACTTAATCGAAGAAAACTTTTTATCTGCTTTTTTTCTACAACTTTCCTCTCTACAAATGTAAAAGCCCCTTCCATCCAATTTCTTATCTTTATCTAAAATAAATTTACCGTTTGAATATACATATCTATCTAAAAGATACTTATATGTCTTTTTTCCACAAACAATACAGGTTCTCTCTGGTATATGTTTCATAAAATCCTTAACTTAAATTTGTCAAAAGTTTTGGCAGATCTCTCTTAAGACATCAAAAGATTCAACGCTGATCTCAGTTCTTTTAATTTTTCCTCATCCATACCTTCAATTTCCAGGAGTTCCTCATCTGTTGCCTGCGCCACTTCTTCCAATGAACTCAAACCAGCGTCATAAAACGTATCAACACTAATTCCCACGACTCCAGCCAGTTGTTCCAATTTCTGTCTATTTTGATAGATCTCTCCATAACGACTTTCTGTTATAATGTCTATACTCCAGCCAAGCAGTTTGCTGGCCAATTTTACATTTTGTCCCCTTTTTCCTACAGCCAGATAGTACTGGTTATCAGGGACTACAACTTCTAAACTCTTTTCATCTTCATCAACTGTAATACTGGAAATCCTGGCTGGTGCCAACGCATTGACAGCATATGTAGTTATATTTGGACTCCACACAACAAGGTCTATTTTTTCCCCTTTAAATTCCTGTATAATTTTATTTATTCGAGAACCACGAACACCAACACACGCACCTATTGGATCTACATCTCTATCCTTTGAATAAAGTGCAACCTTTGCACGAACCCCAGGGTCCCTGGCTATTCCCATAATCATAATTGTTCCATCACTGACCTCTGGCACTTCCCTTTTAAAAAGGAGTTCCATATAAGCTGGATGGGAACGGGATAATATTATCTGCGGCCCTCTGCCTTCTTTTTTTACATCAATTATGTAGCCATCCACCCTATCACCCCTTTTATAGTGTTCGGTGGGGATCTGTTCATCCTTGGGCAAAAGGGCTTCAGTCCTACCCAAATTTATGATAAGTCCAGCCCTCTCTTTTCTCTGCACTGTTCCACTTACTATTTCACCAATCCTATCTTTATATTCTTCATATATAATTTCCTGTTCAGCATCCCTCATGCGCTGGATTATAACCTGTTTGGCTGACTGGGCTGCTATCCTGCCAAGGTCTTCTACTTCTAGCTTAAATCCCACCTCATCATCTAATTGAACATTTGGGTCTATCTCCTTGGCTTCCTCAAGAGAGATTTCCCTATCTGGATCTTCTACTTCCTCCACCACCCTCTTGAATTGATAGACCTCCATATCCCCTGTATCTTCATTGTAATTCACCTCTATATCTAACCTATTGTGGTATTTTTTATTAACAGCTACCTTTACAGCCTCTTCCAATGTATCTATTAATACATCTTTATCTATTCTTCTTTCTTTACTAATAGTTTCAATGGACCTTTTTAACTCTAACCCCATGAAATAACCTCCACTTATGAAAACTAAGCAAAAATTAAAGACTCTCCCCCGTCTCTTGCAATATTTAAAATCCTTATTCAAAATAGACCAATTTAATCTTTTCAATATCTTCCCATGGAATTGAAAATTCCTCTCCCTCTATCTCTATTACTACTACCTTATTAGTTAGGTCAGCAGCTTTAAGTATTCCTTTCCACTTTTTTCTGGATTCAATTGGAACCTTAGATTTAACTGATACCATCTTACCAATATAATCCTTAAGCTGTTGTATCTCAAAGAATCTCCTGTCCAGACCAGGAGATGATACTTCCAGGGTATAAGAACCAGGGATTGGATCCTCTAAATCTAAAATTACATCAAGATGTTTTGACACCTGAGAACAATCAGAAATGGATATCCCAGAGGGCGAGTCAATGTATACCCTTAATATTCCACCACCTCTGATAGATCCTAAAAATTCCATGCCCCACAAATCATATCCCAGGGTCAAAACTGCATCAGTCACAATTTTTGTGATTTTTTCTTTTATATCTTCAAATTCCATTTCCATTTCCAAAGCTTAATTATTCAAAAAAAAAGTGGACCCAAATAGGCCCACTCCAAAATTTTCCAATTAAATTTTTTCAGGAGTGGAGCGGGTGACGGGATTTGAACCCGCGACTCCAAGCTTGGGAAGCTTGTACTCTACCAACTGAGTTACACCCGCTCAAATAAACTCTTTTTTATATATTCAAAACTCTCAAATTAGTCAAGGGTTAAACAAAAGTATCTGAAAATAAATATACTGTCAAAAAATTGAAGAAAACTCAAAAAAATCTTGGTACCTTTCTCTTATCTTAATTTATCTAACCTTTTGACAAATCTAAACTTAAATTATCTGGCCTGGATTTTGCTTGTCCTTTCACAAAGGAGGTTTTTTCCCATGCAGGACAGTGTATACAACTCAGTTTTCGGGGCACTCACACAAAAATATAGATTAGACATAATAGCCAATAATTTGGCTAATGCTTCAACCATTGGATATAAAAAGGATAAGCTCAGTTTTGAGGATGTATTAATCCACTATGCCCATGACTTCAACGACCCAAATCTTGGGATAACTGGAGGTGTAAGGTGGCCTGAGAAGGATCTAAATACCCAACCTAGAATAGGTGAAAAGCAAATAGATTTTTCTCAAGGAGATTTAAGGCGCACGCAAAATCCTCTAGATCTTGCAATTGGTGGGCATGGTTTTTTTAAATTACAAACTCCATCTGGGATAATGTACACAAGGGCTGGAAATTTTACCCTAGATAAAGATGGCTTCATTGTATCTCCTGATGGTTACAAGCTCTTAGGAAAAGGTGGACCTATCCAGATTGCTGGAAGGGGAAAGA
>JAMOQN010000007.1 GCA_027063985.1 Desulfohalobiaceae bacterium | reverse complement strand
GCCTACTTTTGCTTCTTCAAAGGTTACTGTTACATTGGCCTTGACTGCAATAGGTGATGGAATACCCATGTAGCCATTTAGCCCAGATGGGATGTCCACAGATAAAATGTAACTAGATGGTTTTGCCCTGTTTATTGCTTCCACTACCCTTTTATAATCATCTCTTAACTGACCTGAAAATCCAGTTCCCAAAAGGGCATCTATTATTATATCATAACCACATAGATTAAAATCATTCTCAGGTATCTTTTCTGTAGATATGCCCATCTTAAGTGTTAAGTTCACATGATAGGCAGCATCTTTTTTGTATGATTCAAGGTCTTTTTTATAGAAAATTTTAACATCTGCTCCAAGATTACTTAAGTGTCTTGCTACTGCAAAACCATCGCCCCCATTGTTTCCAGGACCTGCAATTATGGCAACTTTTTTGTGTTTTAGATTAGGAAAATCATCTTGTATTGCATAAACAACCTGCCAGGATGCATTTTCCATTAAGATTTCACCCAAAATCCCGACATGTTCAATTGTGATCTTATCCCATAATCCCATCTCTTTTGGGGTTGGAAGGGGGATATACATAGCCTCGCCTCCTTAATTCTTTTAACCTTCTAAAACTACCATGGCTCCTGCTATATTTTTTTCATGGGAGATGGAAACAAATATCTTTTTTACTCCTAACTGGTGTGCAAGATAAGAGGCCCTGGAATTTAACTCTATTTGAGGGGGAGTTGTTTGCCCAGGTATTATTTCAATGTGTTGTAAAGAGACTCCCTGTGAAAATCCTGTACCCAGGGCCTTAACAAATGCCTCTTTTGCAGCAAATCTCGATGCAACATATCTTACAATATCCTTAGATGCCAGGTCTCTTTCACGCTCAGTTAAAATGCGAAAGATAAATTTATCTCCCCATCTCTTAATGGCACTGCTAATGCGTCCAACTTCAACTAAATCAAATCCAATGCCCAGGATCATCTTAATCCACAAAGGTGCTTATAATCTCAACCATATCCCTAACTGCCCTCTCCATTCCCACTAAAGCCGCCCTGGCAACTATGCTGTGTCCAATGGAATATTCGCAGATCCCATGAACCTTTGAAAATGCCCATATGTTCTCATAATTAAGACCATGACCTAAGTTTACCTTGAGCTTTAGGTCCTGGGCTATTTTTATGGCCTTTAATATCTTTTTCAGCTCATTTCTAATGCTAAGATCGTCTGTTGCATCTGCAAAATGGCCTGTGTGTATTTCAATGTATTCACTCCCAATCTTCTTTGCTGCCTCAATTTGTATTTCATCTGCATCAATAAACAGGGATGTCTTAATACCAGCCTCTTTTATGGGAGCTAAAAACCCTTTTAAAAAGTCGATTTTTGATGCTGCATCTAGACCCCCCTCTGTAGTGAGTTCCTGCCTTTTTTCTGGCACTAAACACACCATATAGGGTCTTATATCCAGGGCTATTTTTTGCATCTCATCTGTTGCAGCCATCTCAAGGTGAAGTTTTGTCTTAATGGTTTGTTTTAGGAGTTTTACATCCCTGTCCTGTATATGGCGTCTATCTTCCCTTAAATGGACAATTATTCCACTTGCTCCGGCTAATTCTGCCAAAAAAGCTGCATGCACAGGATCTGGCTCTTTTGCAAGCCTAGCCTGCCTTATTGTGGCTATATGGTCAACATTTACTGCAAGTTTTGGCATAAAAAACCCCTTTTTTTAATCTGTATTAAAAATCTTAGCCGCCTTTTCCCTTAATTTGAATTTTTGAACCTTTCCACTTGCTGTCATATCATATGATTTAACAAACGCAATATACTTTGGTATTTTATATCTTGCAAGTCTTCCCCTACAAAATTCTTTAATATCTTCCTCGGTATAGTTGTATCCTTCCTTTAAAATTATAAATGCACCCACTTCTTCTCCATATTTTTTACTTGGAACACCAACTACCTGTACATCATAGATACCTTCCATTTGATATAAAAATTCTTCAATCTCCCTTGGATAGATATTTTCGCCACCCCTTATTATCATGTCTTTGAGCCTGCCTGTTATACTTAAGTATCCATCTTCATCCATGACTCCAAGGTCACCAGAATGTAGAAAGCCTTCCTCATCTATTGCCTCTTTAGTAGCCTCTTCCATTTTATAATAGCCCTTCATCACATTATAACCCCTACAACACACCTCACCCTGGACCCCTGGTGGGACATCTTTACCTGTCTTTGGATCTACTAATTTTACTTCAATTCCAGGAAGTGGTTTTCCAACTGTTTCCACTCTTTTTTCTATTGAGTCATCTGTCCTTGTCTGGGTAATAACTGGTGATGCCTCGGTTAATCCATAACATATAGTAACTTCTTTCATATTCATCTTGTCCATAACCTGTCTCATGACCTTAACTGGACATGGGGATCCTGCCATAATCCCAGTTCTAAGGGATGAATAGTCGAATCTGGAAAACATAGAATGTTCTAAAATGGCAATAAACATAGTTGGCACCCCATAAAGGGCAGTGCATTTTTCTGCCTGTATGGCACTCATTGCCATTAAAGGATTGAATTCTTCTAACACAACCAGGGTAGAACCATGGGAGACTGCGCCAAGCACCCCCATAACACACCCAAAACAGTGAAACAGAGGTACAGGAAGGCATATCCTGTCTTTATTGGTTAGTTTCATGTTCTCCCCAACCCAGAATCCATTGTTTAAGATATTGTAATGGGTCAACATAACACCTTTGGGAAAACCTGTTGTCCCTGATGTATATTGCATATTAACAACATCATGTGGGGAGAGTTCATCTTGCCTCTTTTTATATTCATCATCTGAAATAATGGTTCCCATACCAATTATCTCAGGTATGGAATAAAGACCTTTGTATTTTTCATGTCCTAAATAACATACCCTCTTTAAATTTG
The DNA here is from genome assembly GCA_027063985.1 of Desulfohalobiaceae bacterium. Taxonomy (GTDB): domain Bacteria; phylum Desulfobacterota; class Desulfovibrionia; order Desulfovibrionales; family Desulfothermaceae; genus Desulfothermus. The sequence goes on along the minus strand of JAMOQN010000007.1, from coordinate 1,879 downwards.
GAAGGGCCTTGCTCTTTAAATATCCCCTTGGATGTTCCTTTAGCTCTGGTACAAGGTCATATATCATTGATAGATAATCTGAATCCCTATACCCTTCAACTAAGAAGAGATTTTCTGCTTCTGATTGAGATAACAAATATTTTAATTCAGAAGACTTGTAATGTGTATTAACTGTAAGAAGTATTGCTCCTATTCTTGCAGTGGCAAATTGTAGCGCTATCCAATAGGGCACATTGGGCGCCCAAACCGCTACTTTTTCTCCTTTTTTAACACCAATTGCCATGAGGCCCTTTGCAAGTTTATCTACAAGGTCTGAAAATTCCTTATATGTTAGCCTCAAATCTCTGTCTACATAAACTACTACTTCATTGTCTGGATATCTTTCTACTGCATTATCCAGTAATTGACCAAGTGTTATTTCCTGTAAATATGTACTTTCGCTCATATTCTTACTCCACTTTGAATAGGTTTTATGCTTTATGTCATGTACAATACTGCATATATCTTTGCCACTTCATCACTGGCACACACAACTTTATGAGGAACAGCGGAGTTGTAATAAATTGAATCCCCTTGTTTAAGTAAATATTTTTTATTTCCATAAGTAACTTCGATCTCACCAGAAATAACTACTATAAATTCTTCCCCTTCATGGGAGGAAAAATCTATATCATTGTTGCTTGGATATATTTCTATGTAAAAGGGTTCCATGTGTCTATCTGTTTTTCCCCTTCCAAGTGAATAAAATTTCAATGGCAGACCCTCTTTTCCTCCCCTGTATGCAGACTCTTCACAACTCCTTGAATCCTTAGTTGTCACTATTGGATCTTCACTGATCTGATCGTCTATAAATGTTCCAAGCCTTGTCCCTAATGCCCTTGATATCCTTAAAAGAATCCCAAGTGCTGGATAAACCTTATCTTGTTCAATTTCCTTTAATAAGTCCAAACTAAGACCAGTTCTTTTTGACAATTCATCTAGACTAATTTCTTTTAATTCTCTGAATTTTTTGATTCTTTTCCCGATGTTACAAATCTTGTCCATATCTCTCTCCTAATATTTGGGATTTTTAAGATAAGGCTAAAAGAGATATAAAAGAAATATTCTCTTGTAAAGTAACAAAATTGTACTTTTTAAAAAATAATTTGGAAATTTTGTACTTTACTTATTTGATAATAAATTCTCACTTGTGCTTTTTCTTATTTTTTTTTATCAAAATTTTAAATCAAATGTTAAATATTAATAGTCAAAGGATACGTTGAATGAAAAAGGATACAGAAAAGGAACTTGGATTTTTAAGATCCATTATAAATATTTTATCATCGGATAGGCTTAGTTTAAGCCAAAAAATGGATAAGAGTTTGAGGGTTATTTTAAGGCGGATTCAGGCCTTAAAGGGCTCTATCATGTTGTATTCAAAAGAAAAAAACACCTTTCAAATTGTTGCTGCTACAAATAAAAAGATATTAAATAAGGAGATTCCTGTTAATCCAGATTCTATTTCTGGTTACGTATTCACCACTGGTGAACCTGTATTTTTTAAAGATATCAGAAAGTCAAAAAAATTTAAGTCATTTGCCATAGGCAAAAATTATAATACTCCCTCTCTTATATGTGTACCTCTTAAAATGGAAAGGCGAATTTTAGGAGTTATTAATGTATCAGACCATAAACATAATAGATCATTTATGGAAAGTGATTTTGCATTTTTAAAAGATTATGCATCTATCTTATCACCGCTTATAGAAAATTCATGTTTATTTCACAAATTAAAGGAAGAAAAGGAAAAATATAAAAAACTTTCTGAGGAGTTAAAGATAAGCAAAGAAGAATTGCTAATGACTTATACTGAGAGGCAGGAATTAGTTCAAATGGTGGT
>JAMOQN010000006.1 GCA_027063985.1 Desulfohalobiaceae bacterium | reverse complement strand
AAACTTATGACCATTGCCCAATTATTTGGAATAGGAAGAATTGAATTTGCGCCGGGAACATGGGCATCCCTAGTTACCTGTATAATTTTATACCCTATTTTGAAATTTAGTCTAGGGGTTAAGATAACACTTATAATTATTATTTCAATCCTGGGCATCTATGCTGCAGATTATGCAGAAAAAAAACTCAATGAAAAAGATCCACGCTCAATTGTAATCGATGAAGTGGCAGGTCAATTTATCACCCTTACATTCATTGGTAAACCATCTTTTCTATTTGTATTTTTAGGATTTATTTTATTCAGAATATTGGATGTTTTTAAACCACCTCCAATAAGACAAATAGAAGAGAGATTTTCTGGAGGATTTGGAATAATGATTGACGATATTGCGGCAGGAATTATTGGTGGGTGTATTTTGTGGCTTATCTTAAAGATAATATAAAAAAAGGGCCAAATGGCCCTTTTTTTATTTAAGGGTTGTTTCAAGTTCCCTTAATATTCTCTGTACCTTCATTAATTTGTCCCTATCAGAGCCCTTTAGGTGCTGGGAAAGATACTCTGCCTTTTGAGAAATTTCATTTAATATATCACCATATATCATCTTCCTGGTTTCTTCTGGTAGTTTTTCAATCTTTGCCATCCTGGACTGTAAATCACCTACAGTTTTATCGAGAATAACAACCTGTTTTTTTACTGGGTATAGTTCAGCCATTTTCTTTTCTATGGTGCCAACAGTAAGCTTGATGCTAAAATAAAAAACCACCATTAGCATCACAGCCATAATGGAAATGATTAAAGCAACCTTTCCCATATCTTTTTTTACTTCTTTTAAAAGCTCTTCTGGTCTCTGTTCATTTTTCTGGGACTTGGATTCTTTTTGCAAAACTATTACATTGTCTTTTGCCATAAAAAAACCTCCTTTTTTTCAATTTGTTTAATTTGTTAAACTCTGGATTGGTGCAGGAATTCTACCACCCCTTTTAATAAATTCATTTGAGCAGCCTGGATGGCTCACCTCACAAATTGTAGCTTCCCCTAGAAGTCCCCCAAAATAGGCCTTATCTCCTGCCTTTTTCCCTGGCACCGGAATAATCCTCACTGCCGTGGTCTTTTTGTTTATAACACCAATGGCCATTTCATCTGCTATGATGGCTGAAATGGTCTCTGCAGGAACATCTCCTGGAATTGCAATCATGTCCAGGCCAACAGAACATACACTGGTTAAGGCCTCTAATTTTTCTAAAGAGAGAAATTTATTGGCCACCGCGTCTGCTATATTTAAATCTTCACTAACAGGGATAAAGGCACCTGATAAGCCGCCTACATGGGAGCTGGCAAATGAACCACCTTTTTTCACCGCATCATTTATAAGGGCCAGGGCAGCAGTAGATCCCGGGACCCCAATGCTTTTTAGTCCCAGGCTCTCAAAGATCTCTCCTACACTGTCACCAACATTTGGCGTAGGGGCAAGGGATAAATCAACTATTCCAAAGGAAACACCAAGTTTCTCAGCTACTTCCCTTCCAATTATTTCCCCTACCCTTGTCACCTTATACGCAGTCCTTTTAATTATCTCAGAAAGTCTCCCCAAAGTCAATTTGGGATCGTTTTCAATGGCCCTATCAATTGCCTTTTTTACCACTCCAGGGCCGCTTACACCAACATTTATAACTGCATCTGGCTCCCCTGTTCCGAGATATGCACCAGCCATAAATGGTATGTCCTCTGGGATATTGGCAAACACACATAGTTTCGCACAACTTATACCATCTCTATCAGCAGATAAATCAGCAGCCCTTTTTATGGCCTTACCCATCATATACACAGCATCCATATTTATACCAACTTTAGAGGATGCAACATTTACAGAAGAACACACCCTTTGAGTTTCAGATAGAGCATGGGGAATAGCCTTTATTAAATTTTTGTCTCCAGGCGTCATTCCTTTTTCAACAAGGGATGTAAATCCTCCAATAAAATCTACACCTACTTTTTCTGCAACTTGATCCAATGTTTTTGCCACTAAGATAAGTTCTTTTTCATTAAAACAACCACCACAAACGCCTATGGGACTTACTGATATCCTCTTATTCACAATTGCAATTCCGTATTTTTCTCCAATCAAATCACAGGTGGAGACAAAATTCTCAGCCAGATTCAGTATCTTATCATAGATCCTGTTTCTAAAATCATCTATTAAATGGCTCACACAATCAAAAAGACTTACCCCCAGGGTTACTGTACGAACATCCAGATGTTCATTTTTCACCATCTCTAACAGTTGTAGCACTTCAGTTTCACTCAACATATACCTTCCCCACTATATCCTACATATTTCTTCAAAAATTTTCTTGTGCTGCACAGTGATCTCTAAACCCAATTCTTGCGCTCTTTTTTTTAGGCTAGTTGTAAAGTCTGTAAGTTTTAGATCCTTTGGGACATCCACTTCATAGATGGTCAATGTCTTTTCTGGGAACGCAGAAGTTCTGTTTACAAATTTCAAGTTAGAGATATTAACCCCAAATTCATACATAATACAACTAATGGCAGCGATCAAACCAACTCTATCTTTACCTATGCTCACAACTACAAAAGGTTCTGTCTCAACATTAATTTGGTGGTTGGAGGATTCTAAAGGTTTTGTGTGTGCAATAAGGTTCTCCTCTTTCAGCTGCTCATCAAGTATATCCTGAAGTTCATTTATTGTAACACCTTTGCCTAAAGACACCACAAACATACCACAAAATTCACCCTGGAGCACAGTCTGAGAAATATCCTCAATATTACATCCATGATCTGCTAAAATTGAAGCGACTTTACAAACAATACCAGGTCTATCCCTTCCAAAAACAGCAACCACTATTTTTTCCATAAATGTCTCCCCTTTGGCCTGACATTTAGATATCTAGTTTAGCCAAGACAAAAAATCAAGTTTTAAAAATCTACAAAAAATATTTTTGGCTATTGACAACATTTACTAATTTATTTACAAACAAATCCGTAACACAAATTTCAAATTAATCACATTCAAAAAACAAAGGAGGAATTAGTAATGTTATTAAACAAAATCTTAAAAAAAATTATTATTTCGCTTTTACTTTTATTTGTCCCTTCAATATGCTTGGCACACTTTGGAACTATTATGTCTCAAAAAACCATGCTGGATCAGGCTCACAGGAAAACCAGGTTACTCTTTGCTTTTATGCACCCTTTTGAGCAAAATGCAATGGATCTAACACTTGGGCAGGCATGGGCAGTAAATTTAACAACTTCTGACAAAGAAAATCTATTGTCTAAACTTAAGCCAATAAAGTTTCTAGAGCACCGTGCATACAGGACAATATTTCGTCCTAAAAGACCTGGTGTTTACTGTATTTACATGGTGCCAAAGCCATACTGGGAACCTGCTGAAGACAAATTCATAAAACACATTACCAAGACCTATATTGGAGCATTTGGAGAAGAAGATGGCTGGTCAAAGCCTTTGGGTCTTGAGGTGGAGATTGTGCCCATAACCAGACCATTTGGGCTATATGCAGGAAATGTATTTCAGGGAAAGGTCTTAAGAAATGGAAAACCAGTTCCAAATTGTGAGGTAGAAGTGGAATACTACAACAAAAAATCAAGATATAAGGCTCCTTCAGAATACATGATAACTCAAGTAATACTCACAGACGATAATGGCATTTTTACCTACTCCGCCCCCATTGCTGGCTGGTGGGGGTTTTCTGCTCTTACCACTGCTGATTACAAATTAAAACAAAATGGTGTTGACAAGGACGTGGAGGTTGGTGGAGTTATTTGGGTCAAGTTTTCTTCTATCAAAAAGAATAGATAAAGGACACTCTAATGCATATTTCTGAAGGAGTACTCACCCCCCCCATTTTAATTGCAGGAGCAGCCATTACATTGACCGGCACCGTGATAGGGCTAAAAAAAATCAGGCCCTATCAGGTGCCCTTAATGGCTGTTTTGACTTCTGCATTTTTTGTTGCATCCTTAATACATGTGCCCATAGGCCCAACAAGTGTGCACCTAGTATTAAATGGCCTGGTGGGAATATTGCTTGGTTTCGGAGCTTTTCCATCAATTTTAGTAGCTCTTTTACTCCAGGCCATATTTTTCCAGTTTGGAGGAATTATTGTCCTGGGCGCCAACACCGCTAATATGGCTTTGCCCGCTGTAATTGTATTTCTTTTGTTTAGAAAAGCTTGTGTATCAGAACAAAAGAAATTTAGAGTACTTGGTGGTTTTTTGAGCGGTTCCATGAGCATATTATTATCTGGTGTAATGGTAGCCCTTTGTCTATACCTTACTGGTGAAAATTTTTCCCAGGCAGCCAAAACTATCCTGGTAGCCCATATCCCCATTATGATTATCGAGGGGATTATTACTGGAGTGACAATAGATTTTATATACAGAGTGAAACCTGAGATGTTGGATATCTAAGTAAAATAAAACTCAAATTTTGAGTATGTAACAAAAAATGTGTATATTCCCAGGGTGTTGAGGGTGATAAATAAGGGGATATTAGTGATCAGTGTGAGTGGACAACAAATGACAGACAGTAATAACAGATCACTTTTAATTTGAATTTACACAAATAATGTTACAGAGTCTGAATTTTAAGAATCTGTACCAGGGGATCACTTATGAAAAAACAAAATATCTTAGCAATGTTAATATTATTTATCTTAAGTTCAACTATATGTTGGGCACATAGGGTTGATGTGTTCTGTTATGTAGAAGGCAAGACTGTAAAGTGTTCTGCAAAATTTTCCACTGGAGAACCTGTTGTTGAAGGAA
>JAMOQN010000005.1 GCA_027063985.1 Desulfohalobiaceae bacterium | reverse complement strand
TATATAATGAGGGTTTTAAAGTTGCCCCATTTAAGGCCCAAAATATGTCGTTAAACTCCTATGTTACCAAGGATGGTGGTGAGATGGGCAGGGCCCAGGTGTTGCAGGCCCAGGCATGTAGATTAGACCCTGATGTGAGGATGAATCCTGTGTTGTTAAAACCATCTACTGATACTGGCTCTCAGGTAATTGTATTGGGAAGGCCTGTAGCGAATATGGAAGTTAAGGATTATTTTGAATATAAAAGGAAACTTTTAGATGTAGTAAGGCAAACATATGATTCTATTGCATCAGAATTTGATGTTATAGTCTTAGAAGGGGCTGGTAGTCCTGCTGAGATAAATTTAAAGCCACACGATATTACTAATATGCAAATGGCAAAATATGCAAGGGCAAATACATTTTTAGTAGGAGATATAGATAGGGGAGGGGTATTTGCTTCTTTTATTGGAACAATGGACCTACTTGATAAATGGGAGCAGGATTTAATTAAAGGATTTATTATTAATAAATTTAGGGGAGATGCATCCCTGTTAGATCCTGCAATTGATGTTATAGAAAAATATACAGGCAAACCCTTTTTGGGAATAGTCCCATACATTAAAAATTTAGGTCTTCCAGAGGAAGATTCTGTATCTTTTAAAATGGGATGGGATAAAATCCAAAAAAAATCAAATGCTCCTGTTAAAATAGCATGTATTGATTTACCCCATATCTCAAATTTTACAGACCTGGATCCATTTTTGTTTGAGCCAGATGTATCAATAACTATAATAAAAACTAAGTCTGATTTGTTAAAAGAGCAGTTTGATTTAATTATTATCCCTGGCAGTAAAAATGTAATTAAAGATAATGAATATTTAAAAAAATCTTCAATAGCTGAAACCATTAAATATATTATAGATAATAAAAATACACAGCTCATTGGTATTTGCGGTGGATTTCAGATAATTGGAGAGAAAATCAGCGATCCATATAATATTGAATCTTCTGAAGTTCATACAGATGGATTGGGTTTTATACCTATTATAACTGAATTAGATAGAGAAAAGACATTGATCCAGACACATGCTGTGCACATCCCATCAAATTTAAGCCTAACAGGCTATGAAATTCACCATGGAAGGACCTTTTGTACAAATCCCGAGGACACTGTGTGTGTTGTAAAAAATAAGAGGGGTGATGAGATTGGATACGGAACAAAGGACCTTAAGATATGGGGAAGTTATCTTCATGGAATATTTGATGATGATGTTTTTAGACGATGGCTTATTGATGAGATCAGGATAAGTAAGGGTCTATCCCCTCTAAAAACTCCACAGACTAGCTACAGTGTTGAACAAGGGTTGAACCAACTTGCAGAGGTATTAAAAAATAGTTTAGATATGGAGAAGATTTTTAAATTTATAGAAAAATAATCCATAGTCCCTAAAATTTTGACCTCAATTTAATAAGACAAAAAAAGGGAGTCACTCTATAATTTACGTTGCCTATTAAAAAAAGAGGGGGTATTGCCCCCTCTTTAATGTAAAACTCTAAATCAATCCTTTGAAATTATCTCGAGGACACTTTTAACTACTTTTTCAGTACAATCTGGCCCTTTGGGGATATAATCTTCCGCCTCCATACCCATTGCATCATACTGGGTATATGTAGTCTCTCCTATGTGTTCAGCTACTGCTGTTAGCATTATTATGGGAATTTCGTTATAAGCAGAATCTGCTTTTAATTCTTTACATACCTCTAACCCCGATTTTTTGGGCATCATCACGTCCAGGATCAAGAGATCTGGTGGGTTTGATTTTACTTTTTCAAGTCCTTGTTCCCCATCATAGGCCACCTCTACTGTAAATCCCTCTTTTTCCAATCTTGATTTAAGGATTTCACAAAAGTCTTGATCATCATCCACTAAAATTATTCTTTTCTCCATAACTACTCCTTCTATTAATGGACCTAAATTTTTTAACTAGTTATATCTGTAATTTTTTCAGTTAACTCCTTTAGTTTTAGACAAAATTCCCTGGGCATATTAGAAGCTACATGGAGGAGTTCCACTCTATTAGGATTTATTCCTATCTGGGCCAAGGATTTTTTTAAATTTTCTATTCTATAACTTGCAAAGATATTGCCTTTTTCAGATTTACAGTTGTCTTTGTAACATGCCCCAATTATAACTCCATCTGCTCCCTTAACTAGGGCCTCTAATACATAGTCAACGTCTATCTTTCCAGCGCATGGAACCTTTATAACTTTAAAACCCTCTGGTAAATCAACTCCCAGATCTTTTGCCCCCTTTACTGCCTCAAACGCTGAATTTTTACAACAAAAACCTATAATAGTAGGTCCATCTCCTTTAGATTTTAATATATCTTTTAACTGACCTTTTATCTTATCATCAGAATATTCCTTTATTTGAATAGCATTCATAGGACATTCTGCGCTGCATATGCCGCATCCTTCACATACTAAAGAAGATATAGCCACTCTGTCTACATCCCAATATATTGCTCCATGTGGACATACCCTATAACAGGTCAAGCACCTTACACATTTTTCCTGGTCTATTGAGATGGTCTCCTCTATCTCTACCTTCCCACCCTCTTTAATCAGTCCTTGAATCTCGCAGCTTGCATCTATGGCATCCGTTAGGATATAAGGCAGCGGTTTAATACCAGCAGCGGATCCAACTACAAATATTCCTTTTCTATTGGTGAAGACCGGAATTCTCCTTACATTATTTGTCTGTAAAAAACCATTTGAATCAGTATGTATCCCAAATAAATCAGAAATTTCCTGATTTTTTTCATTGGGGATTATCTTGTCTTCTATAATCACGTAATCAGCAGAGATTTGAATATCTTTTTTAATTAAGGGGTCATAAAATATCACATTGGGACATTTGTTTTCAACAATTAGTTGAGGTGGTTTGTCTGATTTTATAATCACTATTCCATTTTCTTTTGCATGTAAAATGAGTTTTTCAAGCCCTGGGGATGCAGCCTTTACATTTTTGACAAAGATATACACATTTGAACCCGAGTTTCCAAGTTCTATAGCATTGAGAATAATATTTTTAAAACTTACAGGATTGGTCTCTTCTTTAAATGTGGTAAGAAATACACACGTACCTTTTGGTGCTTTATTTTCCGATAGGAGTTTTGATAGATGATTTACAGAAAATATATTGTGGTCTGGCTCTACACCATATTCATCAAATACAGGAACGTAACTATAAGGGGTTGCTATCACAACTGCTCCAAAGTTTTTCTTTTCCACTTTTGTACCTGACTTGAAATATACCTTAAAATCACCATATCTACCTTCTACTTTAGATATCTGAGCTTCTTTTATCCATGTGATACTGGGATCCTTTTTTAGTTCCTCAATTGTCTGTGAATAATAACTGGATGATTCCATTTTATAACAAGCATCTGGCTCAAACCCCTGTCCCTGATCTAAAATTGATAATGAATATCCTTGCTTTCTAATCCTTTGGGCAGCCATTATCCCTGCCATGCCGCCACCTATTACAAGGACATCTGGATTTATGTTTATTTCAATCACTTTTTGCCTCCTAAATAAGTCAGGGTTTCACAAACTGCACTCTTTGCATGAGATATTGTATTCAAGATGTCTTTGGGGCCTGTAGTAGTTCCAGCCAAAAATATTCCTTCCTGGGAAGTAAGATTTGGTTCCATTAAATCTATTTCCCTGAAAAAACCATCTTCTGATAGGTCAATATTTATCATCTTTGACAGCACTTTGTTGTCCTCATTTGGCATAATGCCAACAGAAAGAACAACTAAATCAAATGGTTCTAATATTCTCTTGTCTTCTATGTCATCTTTATATGCTACTCTTACCTTATCTTCTTTATCTGGGAATATATCAATTGGAGTTGCAGTGACGAACTTTACTTCTGAGTTTATTTGCTCAAGAAAGGAAAGGTAATTCTTACCTACATTTTGTATATCTATAAAAAATATCCAGATTTCTGTATCAGGATATCTATATTTTATCATTGATGCCATTCTCAAGGCATATGGACAACACACTTCAGAACACCAAACACTGTTAAACTCTTTATTTCTACTTCCAACACACTGAATGAAACCTATTTTTTTCGCCCTTTGCTTATTAGATGGTTTAATGACTTTGACTTCGCTTCTAAGCATGTTTTCTAGTTCCAGGGCAGTAATAACATTTTCCCATGTTCCATATCCATATGTAGCCCTGGCAGTAGGATCAAATGGGGTAAAACCAGTAGCAATTATAATGGCATCTACATCTAACTCTCCTTGGGTCCCAAGTTCGTCTATATTAACTCCGTCCTTTGAGTCTTGGGGAGTACCAATGACCACTTTGTAGGGAGAATTGTATTTTGAGAATCCTGTAAGGACCTTATCTTCTTTGGGTATTGAATCTGATTTTTTTAGTTTTACCTTAAATTTTCCGTTTTTTACAACACTGTCAATTTCTGTTCTTAGATGTATGTTTATATTGGATTGTCCTACTACATCCCTTAGGACCTCTTCCACGAGGCAGGCACCGCATTGCTGACATTTATCAGTGGCCTTGCAGGTAAAACCAATGGCCTTTCCCCCTAAAAAACAGGATTTTTCCACAAGTTCTACTTGAATATTTTTTTGAGAAAGTTCAAGGGCAGCACTTAGGCCCGCAATACCTCCTCCCACGACCATGACTTTTTTGTTCATATCTATCTTCTCCTCTTTGTTTTTAGACCTCTGGTCGGGGTAATAAACCCGCCCTTTCAGCAATTTCAGGGACCTTATGTTCCCATTCTATGGCCATTAAATGGACTCCAGCAACTCCTTTTA
>JAMOQN010000004.1 GCA_027063985.1 Desulfohalobiaceae bacterium | reverse complement strand
CTGTTTTTTCCTGTTTACAAAGCTCGACAAATGTCTCTCTTTCCAATCTGAGTACATATTCTTCAGTGATTAATGTTCCTGGATCAACGTCTCCACCAGAAATGACATCGGCAATCATAGAAGCCATCTTGTATTCATACTCAGTTATAAAATTACCTGTTTTCATGTTCCAGAGCTGACTCTTGATTGTTGCTGCAACGTCTCTACCTGGAGCTTTAAAGGGCATGGGAGTCTTTGGCCTATAGGTCTTTGCTAATGTAAGAACCATCTGTTTTGCATTGCCAATCAAGCTATCAATATCCATGGTAATTTGGTCACCCTGTCTCATATAGCCCAGTTTAAATGCTTCTGCTGCGCCCGTAGAGACCTTGGCCATTGCTATGTTCTGGAAATACTTAACAATTATGTTTTGTACATTTACTCCAAGCAGTGCGGCTTCCTCTGCTGCCCTTACACAAAGCTCTTTAGTTCCACCACCTGCTGGGAGTAGTCCTACACCAACCTCTACTAATCCCATATAAGTTTCCACATGGGCACAAATTGCATCTGAGTGCAGGCAGAACTCACATCCACCACCAAGGGTCATTTGAAAAGGAGCTGCAACAACAGGTACTGCCGCATATTTTAGTGCCATTGTGGCGGATTGAAATTTTTTAACTGAAGCTTCAATCTGGTCGTATGCCTTTTGTTCAATAGCTACTGCAAGCATAAAGAGGTTTGCCCCTACTGAGAATCTCTCTCCCTGGTTTGCAACTACAAGCCCTACTCCCTGATTTTCCGCAATTTCAACAGCTTTGAAGGTCATATCCAACATATCATCACTAATGGAGTTTTGTGGAGAATGGAATTCAAGACAAAATACGCCATCGCCAAGATCAACTATAGATGCATTGTCATTTGATGCCACAATCTTTTTCTCGTCTGTCTTGATAAGGGCCAAGTTGATTGTGCCTTCCCTACTTGGAACTTCCTTGTATTCATTGTTTAAGAGATCATAGTAATATTTTTTACCATTTTCTATTTTATAGAAGCTCTTAATGGATTTTAGTTTTTCTGGCACTTTAATTCCGTCTTTTTCAGCCCTTTCAACAAAATAATCTATACCAATTGCATCAAAGGTCTCAAATGGTCCAAGCTCCCAATTATAACCCCACTTCATTGCATTATCTACGTTTACAACGTCATCAGCAATCTCTGGTATGCGTTTAAAGGAATAGAGCAGGGTATCTCTTAAAATCCTCCATGCAAATTCAGCAGCCTTGTCCTGTCCCTGAATAAGTGCTTTTATCCTCTCGCCAGTGGTCTTTGCCATTTTTGCAAGCTTTATTGAATCAAATTTGGGTTTTGAAACTGGCTTATATTCCCCTGCCTGATAATCCCAATAAAATTTTTGTCCTCCTTCTTTTTTGTAGAATCCCTGTTTGGTCTTTCTTCCCAACTGTTTGTTTTCTACCATCTTTAAGATGAATTCAGGCATCTTAAAGACTTCTCTTTCATCGTCATCAACTAATAATTCATAGGAATTGTTTGCAACATGGACCATGGTGTCTAAGCCCACCAGATCTGTTGTACCAAATGCTGCACTTTTGGGTCTTCCTATTGGTTTTCCTGTAATTACGTCAACCTCTTCAACTGTGAGCCCCATATCTAACATGTGATGGATACACTTCATTATGGAATATACACCAATCCTGTTTCCAATGAAATTTGGGGTGTCTTTACAAAATACTATACCCTTTCCAAGCCTCTGATTTATAAAATCAGCCATGAATTCAACAACTTTTGGATCACACTCATTGCAACCAACAATCTCCATAAGCCTCATATATCTAGGTGGATTGAAAAAGTGTGTAACTAAGAACCTTTTCTTAACATCTTCTGGCATTACAGTAGCCATCTCATTTACAGACAATCCACTGGTATTTGTTGAAAGGATTGCACCTTCTTTGAGGTGAGGAACTACTTTTTTAAACAGGTTCTTTTTAATGTCCATATTTTCAATAACAACTTCAATTACCCAATCGCAGTCTTTTAATTTATCTAAATGGTCCTCAAAGTTTCCTGTCTCAATTAATTTTGCATATTCTGGCAAAAGAAAAGGAGCTGGTTTCATTTTTAGGAGATTTTGAAGGGCCATGTTGGCTATTTTGTTTCTGACTTCAGGACTCTCAAGAGTGAGTCCCTTTGCCTTTTCTTCTTCTGTGAGTTCCCGTGGAACAATGTCCAATAAAACCACTCTAACTCCTGCATTGGCAAGGTGAGCTGCAATGGTTGCACCCATTACCCCTGCACCTAAAACAGCTGCTCGTTTTATTCTGTTCATACCTGTACCTCCATATAAATTTAAATTAAACAATATCTTCTACCTTTATAAAACTTACTGACCAGTAAATAATCATTGAATGAATATTCATTCACTCTACTATCAGAAACTAAATTTTTATGTCAAGAAAGAAATAAAAAAATAAATTTACGGGAAAAGGCTATTTTGCACTAAGTAAAAACATAAACCAGCATAAAAAATATTACTCCCAATTGACAAAGTTTACGTATCCCTATATAGATGTTTATCAAAAGAATTTGGAGAAAGATTTTAATTGTCTTTTTAATGGAGTATGTAAGGAGGAAACTATGTCTCAAAATGCCTTAAAAATAGGCAGAGAAGAGAAAAAGACCACTTTTATGCAAAAGGTCATGGAGATTTTGCCTGAAGGTGGAAATTTAAATCTCTGCCTTACATGTGGAGCATGTTCCTCTGGGTGTCCAGCCTCTGGAATAGAGGGAATGGATCCCAGAAAATTTTTGAGGATGGCTGCCCTTGGATTAGATGAGGAAGTAACAAAATCTGGATGGGTATGGTGTTGTACCCAGTGTAGGCGTTGCGTTCACGTTTGTCCCATGAATATAGACATCCCAAGGTTGGTCTATTATGCAAGGCAGTCATGGCCAAGGGATGAGAGACCAAAGGGAATTAGAGGATCATGTGATTTTGCTTTGAAGACGCCTGGAAACAGTGCCATGGGTGCTGGATCAGAAGATTTTAAATTTGTTGTAGAAGATGTGTTGGAAGAAGTGAGAGAAACTCAACCAAAGTTTAAAGATCTACAGGCTCCAATTGATAAAGAGGGTGCATATTATTTTTTGAACCAGAATTCTAGGGAACCAGTGACAGAACCAGATGAAATGGTTCCATTGTGGAAGATTTTACATATAGTGGGTGCAGATTGGACATACAGTACTCAAGGATGGGCTGCTGAGAATTATTGTATGTTTTTGTCAGACGATGAAGCCTGGGAAAAGATTGTAAGAAATAAGGTGGAGGCAGTTGAAAAACTTGGGTGCAAGGTGTGGCTCAACACCGAGTGAGGACACGAATTTTTTGCATTCCTGGAAGGAATGCGCAAATTTAATATCAAAGGAAATTTTGAAGTAAAATCCATCATTCAACTATACGCTCAGTGGATAAGGGAAGGTAAACTCCCAGTATCCTCAGATTGGAATAAAGATCTAAAAATAAAATTCACTGTCCAGGATCCCTGCCAGTTAGTTAGAAAGTCTCTTGGGGACCCGGTTGCAGAAGATTTACGTTATGTTGTTAAGGCATGTGTTGGTGAAGAAAATTTTGTTGATATGTATCCAAATAAATCCAATAATTTCTGCTGCGGCGGCGGCGGTGGATTCTTACAGGCAACTGGTTTCCAAGACCAGAGACGTGAGTTCGGAAAGATAAAGCTCAGACAGATATTGGAAACAGGTGCCAAATATTGCATTACCCCTTGTCATAATTGCCATTCGCAAATTCATGATTTAAGTGAGTATTATGACGGTGGTTTCCACGCAGTCCATCTTTGGACAATAATTTGTCTGTCAATGGGTTGCCTTGGTGAGAACGAAAGAGAATACCTTGGAGATGATTTGAAAGAAGTTGGCCTTTAAGGGCTAGTTTTTTTGTAATTTATAGAAGGGGCACATTGTAATGTGCTCCTTTTTTTTTTGATAACACCTTAGCTATCTCCTCGATCTGGATCTGGCTCAGGTTGTTTATTATATTGAAAACTGTTCCAATCAGGATTTAGTGCAATTTGCTTTCAGGCAGTTGACAAGGGGTTGTTAATTAATTAGAAGGTCAGTATCATTTTGTAAAAGATTAGTAACAATTTTTTACCACCCTAGGATAGGTTTAGTTGAAATAGGGGGCTTTTACCAAATTTGGGAAGAAATTATGTAATTTATGACTAAGGTACAAGGAGATTAATATGGAAACTAAAGTGAATCCATCCAACAAAAATGGATCGGTTTTGGTAGCTGGAGGGGGTATTGCCGGTATGCAGGCAGCCCTTGATTTAGCTGATTCTGGTTTTAAGGTCCATTTGGTAGAAAAGAGTACAGGTGTTGGTGGAGTAATGTCTGAGCTTGATAAGACATTTCCCACCAATGACTGTGCAATGTGAATTATCTCTCCTAAGCTGGTCGAGTTCGGCCGCCATCCAAATATTAACATCATCACGAAAGCCACGATCAAAGAAATTGAAGGTTCTGCAGGAAATTTCAAGGTAAAAGTTGAAAAATTACCCAGGTACATTGATGTAACCAAGTGTACTTCTTGTGGTGAATGTGAGGCTGTATGTCCAGTTGAATTACCTGATGAATATAATCAGGGAATGAGTACCAAGAAGGCCACATCCAAAAAATATGCTCAGACAGTTCCAAGTGCTTATGCAATTTTAAAATTAGAGCAAAAACCACCTTGTAGGCTCACCTGTCCTGCTGGGATAAATGTGCAGGGTTATGTGCAGATGGTAAAACAGGGCAAATATAAAGAGGCTCTGGAGATCATAATGCAGCAGCTTC
>JAMOQN010000003.1 GCA_027063985.1 Desulfohalobiaceae bacterium | reverse complement strand
GCAAATCTATTAAATCAAAAAACTATTGGCCACCTTAAACATATCCTCATAAGAGACCTTATTCCTAAGGCAAATAGCCATTTCTATGGACATATTCATCTTTTGTTCTGTTTCATATAAAATTTCTCTTTGTTGAAGATTCAATCGATATTTTATAAATTCAGAGTCAAAACCATCAAGTATCAATCTAAGTCCTTCCTTAAAAAAAAGAGACCGCACATCTTTGGAATATTCCACGGAAAAACCCACCCCTTTTCTCCTACTGAGCATTGAATAAAATAACAGATTTTTAATTAATATTTCTGGGTGAAGTCCATGGTAAATCTCAACAAAGGGCTTTCTCCCCTCCTCTACACTGGCTACCAGTGCTTGTGCCTCTTTAAAGAGCTTTACATCAGATGTTGGGGGAAGTGGAAATTTTGACATTATTCTAATTATAACCTGCTGGGGATTCTCTTTTACTGATATACCTAGAATGCCAATACTCATTATGACAAATTTTCTCTGAAACTCCTTTAAATAAGTATTCATCTTAAATTTTGCATACCTTCTAATTAAATCGTCATTAAAAGAGGATAAGATAAGTTCTAAAATGTATTTTATAAAGGGTTCTGAGGTATAACTGGCCTCATTTGAAACTATTTTTTTCCAATTCTTTCCACTAACCTTTTGTAAGGATAGCCAATATGCAGCTACCGCCTCCAGGGGTATCTCAACAATATCTAAATCCTTTCCCCCAAAAGAGCTATCTTGTCTTTTCAGGAGATCTTTGTTCTTTTTAGAAAAAAACATAAATGCATATCCAACTATTAACTAAATGAATAATTTAACAGTTACCCATTTTACGAGCTAACTTATCAAAATTTCATATAATTTGTTAAAATGTCCACTCCAACAAAATCGTACCAAACCTCTCATTATCAGCTCCTTTGTAACTACTGCCCACATCCACATCATCTGTGGTCACCAGGGCATAAAATCTAAGGGCAAACCTTCCCTTCACAAGATGAATCCCCCCAAAAAATTGGGCCACAAAATCCTTTTTATCAACGCTATGGCTATCCCTTATTGTGTTACCATCAAAAAGTAGATTTCTCGCAAAACCAGTGGTACTAATTCCTAAAGTGATGTAAAATGACCACTTATCCTTATTTCTTGGAAGCTCTGCATTATAATTTAAATTAAAGCCAACTGGATAGGGATTGTATGTAAATCCAATAGGCAAATTGTACCCAAACCTAAAATCTGTCACTAAACTTGCCTCAGTAAAAAGGTTACCAACACCAGCATGAGATCCTACATCTAAATCCAACGATACCCCATCCTGAGATCCATATTTAAATAACTTTCTCTTTACCATGAAATTTAAATTTAAAATAGGCTCTGTATGAAGCTGATGCGTCCATCCTTTGGGATCTTTATTGTGCACCATTTTTTGAGTCTGCTCCCCCAGAGACAGGGGCCCAACTACACCAACCACCAATTGCAGCCCATTAAATTTCTGAGAATTAAAGGAATAAAAATTAATACTTCCCACCAAAAGACCTGCATAAGGGACGTCATCTTCTATTAGATCAGATCTATCTAAATCATCGGGTGTTTGGATAAGTTGTCCCACACTAAATGTGATTCTATGGTATATGTCCTTGGCTCCCCCCAAATATTCATCTATATTTTCCAATTTAGACCCCCATTTGCCAAACTCCTCCCAGGATCTGGCCACGTTAGAATGGAGCAATATAGCCCAACTACTAGAAATCTTATTATCCTCTTTAAAAAAGGTATCATTTAAAAACTCAAACCCCAATGTCCTATTAGTTATACAATAGGCATTTAAGGCAAATAATAACAAAAAAATCACACACAATAATACGCTCTTATATCTCATTTTATCTCTCCATTAAAGGTTTTAACATTGTATATTGTTTATTCACAAAATATGAATAACAAATAAAATAGTTGGTTAGCAACAAAAAAAAATCTACTTGACACCCATCAAGGCCTCTATTAAAAATTGTCGACACCTAAAAGAGTAATAACTAACTTTAATTATATGTTTTCTCGTCGTACCTACAAAGACAAAGTAAAAAACTATATAATTGACCTTATACTCGCCCAGAAGATATCCCCTGGGGACCAAGTCAAAGAAAAAGAAATAGCAGAAATACTAAAAATTAGCAGGGCACCTGTTAGAGAGGCCCTAAGAGAACTTATTGCTGAAAAAATCTTAGAATACAAACCATACAAAGGGACTTTCCTAAAGAAAAATAGTCCAAAAGAAGCCCTTGATATTTATATTACCCGTGGCCTTTTAGAAGGTTATGCAGTAGTAGACGCCCTGGAACACAACTTAAAAAAAATCAGAAAATTGTCCAATATTGTGACAAAAATGTACAAGGCTGCGTTAAAAAAAGATCACAAAAAATTAATTGAATGGGGAAATCAATTTCACAATCTGTTAATTGATGGATGCAGTAACAAATTGTTACTTTATGAGACAAAAAGACTTGGACTTATATGTCATATCCTGTTCTTTAATTATTGGCCAAGAATTTATTCTCCAGAGCAAATAAAAACAAGGCATAATAATATCTTGCATATATTAAAAAAAAGGGACAAGATACAGCTAGAACATATTATAAGGGAACATTATTTTGAAACAGGGGGAAAAATATCTAACCTCATAAAGGCAGGGTAAGGTATGGATAAGGTTATTTTTTCAAATTTTGAATATGATCCCAATAAATATTACTTTTTATATGTGGGCGAGTTAAAGACATATGGAGTCAATCTATTTTTCAAGGACGCTTTAAAAAAAATTTTGCCAGATAAAGATATAGATTTCGTAGCAATAGTCCCAGATGTATTTGAACAATATGACTATGATAACGTTATAGTAATAAATCCTGTTGCTGAAAAATATTCATGTAGATCTAATAACAAAAAAAGGATAAGCTGCAGGATTACAGCAATGGAATTTTATACTGCAGTATCATATACTAAATTTGTACAAAAGTTAATTGAAAAAATCTTAGCCAATCAAGATGAGATTTATGTTTATATGTATGAGAGTTCTCCTTATCTAAAAATTTTGGAATATCCAAAAGTCAAACTTATAGGTCCTGATCCTTATCTTGTACAAAAATTTAACAATAAGCCATTCCAATATAATTCTTTAAAAGGGCTAATTCCCATTGCAGATTTTAGAATTTGTAATGGATTTAATGAATTAATAGAGCAGGTAAAAATACTTAGAAAAGAATGGGATGAAGGCATTTTTGTCTCCAATGAATACAGTGCAGGGGGGTCCAATAGCATTATTGCCTATAATCATAGAGAGGTTGAGAAGTTTTTTAAAGGAGTTGATACCACCTATCTTATCTCAAGATACATACCCCATTCATATGATCCTACTGTACTGGGTGTAGTAGCCAATGAAAAAGATGTGTATATTGCTGGGGTTGCAGATCAACAAATTGTTGATGGTAATAAATTTACAGGATCAATATACCCTTCTCAACTTCCAAATGAAGTTATAACCAAATTGGGAGAATACACGAGAGAAATTGGAAAATTCTTAGGTTCCCAAGGTTATAGGGGTATATTTGGATGCGACTTCATAGTAGATGATGAGTTCAATATATACTTTGTAGAAATAAATGCTAGAAAACAGGGAACCACTATTGAATTTTGTTGCACCTTGGAAAACTGTCTTGGAGAAGAATACCCAAATCTTCCAGAATTAGAGCTCTATAGCGTTCTTTTCAGCAAATTTCCAGAAAACACAGTTGAACCAGAAAAATGTGACAAAATTTTTTGGGGAACATACAACTTCAAGGTGCCCTCTAACACAATAACTGAAGGATATATTCCTCAATTTAGAAACGAGAGGGAAGTATTTAAAAAAGTCGCTAAAGGTAAACTTAAAAAAGACTTCATGGTCTTAGAACACATTGGAAATGACTTTATTATTACTACAGGGACCTTTCTTGCAAGGGTAGTCTCTGTGGCAAATAATAGAAATGATATGTTAGATGGGATCAAGTTTGGAAAAAAATTAATTGAAAACACAATATTTTTATGCTAGGAGGCCATGTTATGGAATATCAGGATACATATACAAAAGAGCTTTTTGATATCTTATTTAAGGGAGAAAAAAAAGAGCTACCCAGAACTGTCGTTGATGAGATAAAGGATTTATATAACACAGCTGTATCAAAAGAACTCTTATCTCCTATTGTGGAATTATTTAAAAAACTTCTAAGCTTTGCACAAAAAGACAATATATCACCTTTGTCCTTTGGCCTGTCAAAAGACGATTTAAATGCACTTGCAAAAAAACATGAACAAATAGATGAACACCATGTAACTGTAGGTGGGAGGGTCCTGCGGGCACTAAAAATAGTAGAGGAGGCAAATGAAAGAATTAAATTTTACATGGAAAACAAAGACAGAGTTGCCCCAAGTGGTATTGAACTATGGGATCAGATATTGGAAAACAAGGAGCGTATAAAAAAGGCATTAAATATCTCTGAAGAAGAATTTAATACATATCAAGGACAAATCAAAAATGCTATTCAAGATGTAGAGACCTTGTCCAGGGTTTTAAAGCTGCCTGAAAAGGCCTTTTCTGACATCTTAAGGGTAACAAAAAAATATAGGATGAGGCTCACCCCTTATTATGCTTCCCTTATCATGCCAAACAAATTAGATGATCCAGTGCTTATCCAGTGTGTCCCAACTGGAGAGATGGTTGATAATGTGGGCATTGAGATTCCCCCTGTTGCAGCAGATCATTCCCCTGCAAGGTTAATTGACCAATTTTATCCCAGGGTACTTACCATTAAATCAACCAATATGTGCGCCATGTATTGCACGCACTGCCTCAGAATAGCCCACAT
>JAMOQN010000002.1 GCA_027063985.1 Desulfohalobiaceae bacterium | reverse complement strand
GACCACTCAACAGCTATGTTAAATACATAACGCATAACCGTATCATACACAAGTTCCAAGATCAGGATAATTACTAAATAGGAAACAATATTAGAAATAATTTTATTTATTTTATCAATTATGTTCATTGTTATCTTCCTGCGTATGGATAAGGTAGTCTAATTAAAGAAGCATATGGCTCTACTTTTTTCCTGAATTTCACTTGAGACATCCATACTTTTTTGAAAAAAGGATCTTTTTTGGCTATCTCACTCATAACTTGCTCTCCAATAGTTTTTATTTTTTCTATCATCTTGGGAGACAGCTTAGATACATGTAATTTGGGATTGGATAAAAAGTAGTGCATTGCCTCGGCATCCTGTTTTAATGCCTTGTTTATTGCCACAAAGCAAGAAGTAATAAGTGCTACTTTAATTTTTTCCTTTATATCTTTGGGAAGTTTGTCCCATTTTTTCTTATTCATCAAGGTTTCAAGGGGTGCACATGGCTCATGAATACCAGGCACAATAAGATATGGACAGATCTCCTGAAAACCCAACTTTTTGTCAATTGCAGGTGTGGCAAATTCAGCTGCATCAATAACTCCCCTCTCTAAAGCAGGGTAAACCTCTCCTCCTGCAAGGCTAATTACCTGGGCACCTAATTTTTCCAAACACTTGCCCCATATTCCCACTGTTCTAAACTTCAGCCCTTTAAAATCATCCAGGGAATTTATAGGCTTTTTTGACCATGCAAAATTCTCAGACCCAAGCATTCCGTATGGGGGCAAAACCACTACATTGTAGCCATGGGATCTATACATCTCATTCCATAACTCAAGCCCTTCTCCACTAAATATCCATCCAAGCATCTCTTGCATCTGCATACCATTGGGATATGAATTTCCAAAAAGGGGTGCTGCTGGAAATTTCCCCTGCCACCAACCAGCCCAGGTAAACCCCATGTCCAAAATACCAGAATTAACAGCATCTAACACCTGTTTTGGAGGAACTATTGCACCCGAGGGATATAATTTTACCTCTACCTGACCGTCAGTTAATTTGTAGATTAAATCACAAAAATATTTTGCAGGCTCATATAGCTGGGGAAGCCCTGCTGGATAACTTGACTGCGCCCTGAGAACGATTTTTTTTGCAAAAACTTGATATGAACAAAATGTAAAAATTAAAAATATTGCTAAGACACTTACCAAAAACTTTTTCATAACATCCTCCCTTTTTTTGATATAAGTTTGTCAGAAACTTAAAATAACCTGTACAAGAATTAAAACAAATAGTTGCCTTTTTAGTACTCCGAGAATTTCTGAAATTCAACTAGTTTTTGTTTTTCTTACCCAATAAATTTATTGACATAATTCTCTACCATGCCTTAGATAGTTTGATATTTTTAATTTCACTTAACAAGGAGCACACCCTTATGAAAGTAAAATTTTTAGGAGCTGCCAGGACGGTAACTGGTTGTTGTTTTAGGGTTGAATTAAATGGACACAAATTTTGTGTAGACTGCGGCCTACATCAGGGCAACAGGGAAATAGAAGAAAGAAACTATAATACAGAGATGTATGGGATTAAAGACATTGAATTTATTTTGCTTTCCCATTGTCACATTGATCACTCAGGATTGATACCCAAATTTGTCAAAGAAGGATTTAATGGAGATATATACACAACCCATCCTACCATGGACCTTTTGACTATAATGCTAAAGGACAGTGCCCATGTCCAGGCAACAGAGATTGAATGGAAAAATCAAAAAAGGAAAAGACAAGGAAAACCTTTACTTGAGCCCCTGTATTCAGAAATTGATGCAGATAATTCAATACCCCTTATGAAAACTACTGGGTACAATAAAAAATTCTCTCCCATAGAGGGACTGGAAGTAGAACTTCATGATGCAGGACATATTTTGGGCTCCTCAATAATTGAACTCAATGTTGAAGAAAACAACAAAAAATATAAAGTTGTATTTTCTGGAGACCTTGGAAGGCCAAAACAATTTATTGTAAAAGACCCATCTAAAATAGAGTATGCTGACTTTTTATTTTTAGAATCCACTTATGGAAATAGACTACACAAAAACGAAGAAGCAAGCTTAGATGAACTTGCTGAAGCAATAAATTACAGTGTAATGAATAATGAAAAGACCATTATACCTGCCTTTGCTGTGGAAAGGACACAGGAGTTACTATATGCATTATATTTTTTAATTAAACAGGGCAAAATCCCTCCATCAATACCTGTATATATGGACAGCCCCCTGGCAATTAATGCAACGAGGATATTTGATAAATACCACGGCTATTTTGATGAACAATCCAAGGAATTATTCAAGCAAGGAGAAAATCCATTAAAATTAAAAAACCTAAAATTTGCCTTGAGTACTGAAGATTCTATTAAATTAAATACGTTAAAAGGTCCTGCAATCATTATTTCTGCAAGTGGAATGGCAAATGCCGGTAGGATTAAACACCATCTAAAGCACAATATCTGGAGACCAGGCGCTAGCATAGTCTTTGTAGGGTTTCAGGCCCAGGGGACATTGGGAAGAAGGATAGTAGATGGTGCCAAGACAGTAAAAATTTTTGGAGAAGAGACACAGGTAAAAGCAAAAGTTTTCACAATAAATGGATTTTCTGCCCACGCAGATCAAAAACAGATCTTAGAATGGATGGAAAATTTTAAAAATCCTAAGATGAAGGTCTTTCTGGTACATGGAGAATATGAGTCACAAAAGGTGCTTGCTGAAAAGATCAGGGATAAATTTGGTTATGAGGTATACATCCCAGATTACCTAGAAGAATATGAATTAATCCCAGATATGGTCACATCTTTTATTAAGGAAGAAGAAAAGAAGATGAGCAGAATATCCATTGATTGGGATTTCTTGATAGACGACCTAAAACAAAAGATTCTCCACCTTGAAAAACGAAAACAAAATCTCTCTTCCCTTGACTGGGTAACCCAAAGCGAGCTCAGGGACGAGATATTGGATGCCAACTATCTTTTGTCAAAACTTATATCGTCTATAACTTCTTCTTGAGCACATTTGCAGCTGTAAGTGTTGGATCCCAAACTGGTGAAAATGGCGGCGCATATGCAAGGTCACAGCCAAAGTACTCATCCACACTCATATTAGCATGAAGGGCAACTGCAATTGAATTGATCCTATGTGCTACTCCCTCTTCTCCTACCATTTGTGTTCCTAAAAGTTGCCCTGTTTTTTTATCCGCAACCATGTGCACAGAAATAGTCTTTGATCCAGGATGGGCGTGTGCCCTGGATCTGGAATTAATGGTAACTGAAACTGGATCAAAACCAGCATCCTGCGCCTGTTTTTCATTAAGCCCCGTTGAAGCAACCTGTAATTCAAACACCTTAAACACTGAAGTTGCAACTATCCCCTTAAATTCTTTCTCTTTTCCTACAATATTGTCTGCAACCATCCAACCACCCCTATTTGCCAAAAGCGCCAATGGGTGATAGATCTTTTTACCAGTAATCACATTATATGTATCTGCACAGTCCCCTGCTGCATATATATCTTCATTAGATGTCCTAAAATATCTGTCAACTGAAATTGCATTGTTAGCACCAAGCTCAAGGCCTGCATCCTGTGCAAGCTCACTATTTGGAGCAACACCAACGGCAATTAACACCATATCTCCATCTAAAGAAAAATCATCGCTTAAAACTGATAGTTTTTCACCCTTTCTTTCAATCCCATTAACATTTGAACCTGCATATAACTGAACTCCATGTGAGAGTACAACTTGTTTTATTCTTTCTGCTAGTTCCTGCTCCATTTTAGGCAAAAACCTGGGATTTGGCTTTATCATTGAGACTTCTATATCAAGAGCACGTAATGCTTCACACATCTCAAGTGCAATATAACCCATACCTATAATAACTGCCTGTTTTACTGATTTTTCTTTAATATATTTTTTAATCTGCCTCCCATGCTCAAGACTTTTTAATGAAAATACACCATCTAAGTCAGTTCCTGGGATATTTAAGCTCTTTGGCCTTGCCCCTGTTGCTATAAGTAGTTTATCAAAGGGCTGTTCAAATTCCCCTTGTATAGAAGTTCCATAGATTTTTTTTGCCTTTGGATCTATTTTTTTTACTTCATGGCCAACTTTCAAATCTATACCCTGCTTCTGTCTGAAGACCTCTGCTCTCCTTACAATGAGCTCGTCCATGTCCCTCGCAGGATCAGCAATATTATATGGCATACCACATGCGCTATATGAGACATCATATGTCTTTTCAAAAACTATTACATTTAGTTCTTTATTTTTTCTTTTTGCGCGAGATGCAGCGCTCATCCCTGCAGCATCTCCACCAATTATGACAAAATTCATAAGTTATACCTCTCTTTTATTATATTTTTTCCAAAAAATCTTTTAAAGAAATTCCTGCCTGTTTTAATATATGTGCTAATGTAGACCGTTTTCATATTGCCAATTCCATTTCTTCAGCATCTTGTAAGGCCAAAATATCGTCATCAACTGCTTCCAAATAAAGTAAAGTGGCCTCCTGAATATTCTTTAATGCTTCTTCTTTAGTATCACCTTCTGATATGCACCCAGGTAAAGATGGGACTAATGCTGTATATCCACCATCTTCACTGGGTTCAAGATAAACTTTAATCTTCATGTCACCCTCCCCAAAATTTTCATTACGCACCATCACATCTGTATTTATTTTGACATCCTCTCCTTCCTTAAACGGTAATCAGTGAACAGGAAAGAGGGAAGAATGGTGAACTATAACCGATACACCACTACACCAATAACCAATATACCAATAACCATTACACTAATACACCAATAACCAATACACCAATTTCAGTATTTTTTCTTTTTCTAACTTAAAAGGTATTCTAAATCTTAAAAGTCACCCTGTCTATATATT
>JAMOQN010000001.1 GCA_027063985.1 Desulfohalobiaceae bacterium | reverse complement strand
TATCTATCATGGGAACCTTTACAGGATATCCATCTATTTCAGATTCAACAGTCAAAGGCAATTTCCCGTCAATCAAAGACACATCTGTGGATGTTCCACCCATATCAAAAGTTATTAATTTTTCAAAACCAGACATTTTCCCTATTTCAAAAGCTCCAACTGCACCCCCTGCAGGTCCTGAGAGGATTGTTCTTACTGACTCAGACATTGCCACTTCTGCTGAAATAACTCCACCATTTGATTGCATCACCCTCAACTTAGATCCATTAGTTAAATTATCTTTAATATAGCTTAAATATCTATCCATCTTAGGAGAAACATAGGCATTTATTACTGTGGTTGATAGTCTTTCATACTCCCTAAATTCTGGTAGGATCTGGCTGGATAGACAATAATGCAAACCCTTGTTTTTTAGATAATCGCCTATTATCTTCTCATGCTTATCATTTAAAAAAGAAAAGAGAAAGCACACAGCAACTGATTCTGCTTCCATTTTTTTTAGTTTTTCAATTAATAACTCCACCTCTTCTGTACTTAACTCCTTAATAATCTTACCCTTGGAGTTTACCCTGCAATCAACTCCAAATCTCATGGATTCTGCCACAAGAGGTTTATTCTTTTGATAGTAAAGGTCATATAACTTCTTTCTATTTTGTCTGCCAATGTCTATTATATCTTCAAATCCTCTATTGGTTATTAATGCACACTTGGCCCCTTTTTTTTCTAATATAGCATTAGTTGCCACTGTAGAACCATGAGTAATATTCCCAGGATTTCCTTCTAAAATATACTCCAGGCCATTTAAGACAGCTTCTGCAGGATTATTGGGAGTAGAAAGTATTTTATATACACCCCACTTCCCATTTTTCAGATAAATAAAATCTGTAAATGTACCTCCTGTATCTACAGCAAGAATAATCATTTATGCATTCTCCTCTAATATAGATTTTTTTAGTAGAGTTATACCTACACATAATGGAACCTGATAAAATCCTTTAACACAAAGATTATATCTTTATCATATAATGCCTATACAAATGCAGACTGGTTTTTAAAAAATTTGTCTTAGTTCAGCATAAGATTACACTACTTGGAATTACAACCACTACATCATAGTAAAAATTAAAACTAATTTGACGTGATGATTGTTAGAAAGAATCAAAATAATATTGTGTAACTCCTTAATTTGTCTTTAATTTTGGGGATATAACCCGTGTTCTGAGTATCTCTTTTTTGCCATATTTATTAAATCTATATTTTCAAAAAAAATATCCACCAAGAGGGGGTCAAATTGTTTACCCTTTTGTCTTGCTATTTCCTCTAGGACCTTTTCTTCGGGCCACATATCTTTATAACACCTTTTGGAAGATAATGCATCAAAAACATCAGCTAAGCACACAATCCGTCCCCAAATGGAGATTTCTTCACCTTTTTTTGAACCCACTTTTATAATTTTTCCATCTTTTTCTTCAATCTTCCCTGGATATCCACATCCATCCCATTGTTCGTGATGTTCTAGAGCAATTAATCTGGCTATTTTTTCAATTTCAGATGTAGGGTTTTCAAATAGTTTTGCTCCAATAAATGTGTGAGTTTTTATTTGTTCATACTCTTCATCTGTTAATTTTGATTCTTTTTTTAGAATTGTATCAGAAATGGCTACCTTGCCAACATCGTGTAACATCGCTGCAATTCTAATTATATCTTTATTTTGGTCTATTTTTTTCTCTGGGATATTGTTTTTGTATGCCCAGGCTTCGTAAAGGATTGCTGAATATTCTCCAACGCGATTAACATGTGTGCCTGTTTCTTTGGGGTCCCTTAATTCAGCCATTTTGATCATTCTCAATACAATAGTTCGAAGTAGGCTTGCGCGCTCAAGGGCAATGGATGCACATTCACCTAAAAAAGTGATGACTGGAACAAATTCAGAATGAAATGGAATAATTTTCCCTGTTGATGGATCCTTTGCATTTATTAGCTGTAAAACTCCCAATACCTCTTTTTTGGGATTTAAAAGGGGAAGCGTTAGCATTGATTTGGTCCTGTAGTTGGAGGTTTTATCTACTTGTTTGTTGAATTTATACGGAAGGTCCTCAGGAATTGCATAAACATCATCTATATTCAAAGTTTTTTTAGTTGTTGCTACATAGCCAGCAATAGATGATTCGTCTATGGGGAATGAAAAAGTCTCATATATGAGCTTTTTGTTAGGAGGGAGGTCTTTTTCTCTAGTTTCGTTTTGAGCATATTTTAAATGAAGGAAATTTGATTCTTTTTTGTATATAGATCCAGCATCAGCATTTGTGAGTCGTCTGGCCTCTGTTAAGATTCTTTCCAATAGCAGATCCACATCCTGTATTTGTGCAAGAAGATTTATGGTGGATAACATTTCATGACAGTATTTATTTAGGAGGCGATCCATACCTTTTTCTCCTCATTATTTTACTTATTTTTTCACTAATTTTTTTCTGTTTTTCAAATTCTCCAAAAATAAGTCCCTTTGGTAATGCATAATTAATAAATTGGGAATAAGGGGTTATATCTCTGGTTGTTAGCTTGCCAAAGGGCGTACCTGGCAAGGGCATGAATGTGTGTGCGTGTATTTTGGCCCCTATCTTTGTGAGTTCCTTCATGACTTTTATAGTTTCGTCTATATCCTTTTGTTGTTCTCCTGGCAATCCAAAAATAAAATCTATTTTGGGTATTAATTGATTTTTAACACACAATTTCGCAGCTTTAAATACATCTAAGACAGTATGTCCCCTATGACATAGATCAAGAATTCTCTCACTTCCAGACTGACACCCTATAACAAGATTGTTGTTATTTGCATATTTTTTTACTAATTCAATAGTCTGTTCATTTACATGTTCAGGCCTTACTTCTGAGGGAAAACTGCCAAAAAAGATTCTTCCATTATTTTTAATTATTGACCTTATCCCTATGAGTAATTCTTCTAATCTATTAAAATTAATTGTTTTCCCATCTGGAGATCCATAAGAGAATGCATTTGGGGTTATAAATCTAATATCTTTCATGCCCCTTTTGTATAAGATCTCAACGGTGCTTAATATTGAGTCAATTGATCTATGTCTTGGTCTTTTGCCGAAGATATAAGAGGTTTGGCAAAAGAAGCAGCCAAATGGACATCCCCTGGTTATCTCAATGGGTCCAAATTTTTTAAATTTTATACTAAAAGGAGAGAATTCATTTAAATTAACAAACTCATTTTTTCCTGTAAATTTTATATGCTCATTAGTCTTGTAGTAAATAGATCCAATTTCTTCTAAGGATATTGTATCACACATATACTTTATGATATCTATAATTGTTTGTTCTCCTTCTCCTCTTACCACAATATCAAAGCCTAGTTTTAGACAGGATTTAGGATCTCCACTTGCATGTGGGCCGCCTGCTATAAAAATAAGATGAGGCCATTTTGGCTTGATTTGTGATATAGAATTAATTACCTCTTCAAGTTGAGATGTGAAAAAAGAATATGCAATGGCTATTTTTTTATATTTTGATACAAGGCAAGGGAGGAGTTTAAAGAGATTTTTGTTATTGGCTAAAAATACATCTACTTTGTCAAAATAGTTTTTTGTCTCCAGGGCACCTAGCAGCGCATTAATAGAATATTTATTGCTTTTTTCAAAAACAAAAATTAGCCCAGTATTTTTCATATAATTTTTTTGATATTTGTTGGTTAAATGATATTAAATTTTATATAACTAATACCAAATATACAAGTTTTTAGTGGGGTAAATATATGATTAGCATAAAAGAATTTTTGCAAACTGAGGTAAAACCAGCATTGGGATGTACAGAGCCTGTGTGTATAGCCTTAACCTGTGCCCATGCAGCCTCACTCATTTCAGACAGAATCGTTGATGAGATAGAACTTACCCTATCCCCTGGTCTTTACAAAAATGCAAAAGGGGTTTTTTTGCCAGGAACTTCAGGAGAAAGAGGGATATATATGGCAGCTGCCTTAGGTGCTGTGTCAGGCGATCCCAAAAAAGATTTAGAGGTGTTATCTTCTACATCAAAAAAGGATTTGGATTTGGCGCGCAATCTTGTTTCTTTAAACAGGGTATTGGTTTTGATTGATGAAGATAGAGATGGAATTTATTGTAAGGCAAAAATTAAAGGTGGGCCTAATACAGCAGAAGCAATTATATCAGGGCTTCACAATAATCTTATTTCCCTTAAGTTAAATGGAAAGGAAGTTTTATCAAAAAACAAAACATGTGTATCTGAGATGAAACATGATGAATTAACTATTATTGATAAGTTGAAAAAGATACCCTGTGATGAGTTGTTTGATCTCTTAGACGAGCTTTCATCTGAAGATCTGGATTTTTTGAAAATAGGAGTGGAAATGAATGTTGCACTGGCTATGGAGGGAATAAATGGAAAATGGGGTTATAATGTTTGCGCAATGTTTTTAGATGATAAGCGTTCTAATATGGTAGATTTAGATACAGAGATTAAAAAATATGTAGTTGCAGCAGTTGATGCCAGGATGGGAGGATGTCCATATCCTGCTATGAGCTCTGCTGGGAGTGGAAATAACGGTATAGTTGCAACTATTCCATTATGGGTGGTCAAGTCTCATTTAAAAATACCAGATAAAGATTTTTTAAAGGCGATTTGTTTGTCCCATTTATTTACATCAAAACTCAAGTCCCATATGGGAAGAATTACTCCATTTTGTAGTTGTGGTCTGTCTTCTGGTGGGGCAGTTGCAGCATCTATATCTTTTCTTATGACAAAAGATAGGGAAATAGCAAAAAATGCAGTGAACAATCACCTTGCCTCAATGTTTGGAATTTTATGTGATGGCGCAAAGCCTGGTTGCTCCTTAAAAGTGCTTATGGCTATATCAAGTGCACTTAACTCAATATCCCTTGCAAAAAAAGGAATATCTCTTACCAGATATGACGGTATTTGCGGAGAGACATTGGATGAGAC